>QNCA01000379.1 GCA_003644325.1 Planctomycetota bacterium | reverse complement strand
GGGACCCGTCAGGGTCCAAATGGGTAATGGTGACAGTCACCGGTGCGGCCTTTCCAAGATTCTTAGATGCTCCCCCGGGAGTGGGCGGCTGTCGGCCACGGCGGAGGTGATGGGTGCGCGTCCTATTCATCCGGCATGTTCATCTCAAGGCGGTCGATGGCCCGCTGCACGGCGACCTCGTCAATCGTGGGGTCTATATTGCTGAGCCACTGCAGGCGTCGCCAGTGTTCCAGGGCCTTCCCTGCGTCCTTGCTCTTCTCGTATCCCTCGCCGGCGTAATGGGGATCGTAGTAGAGGGCCATGGCCGTCTCGAGATGGTTCATGTGGTTTACAGCGCCCATGAAATTCCGGTTTATCATCATCGCCTTGAGGACCAGGAACTCCGAGGCATCGAGTTCTTTTTCCACGAAGCCCCAGTACTTATCCCGCTCCGTTCCGATGGCCGCCATGGCCTTCCGCTTGTAATCAGCGGCGATGCTGCATCTTATCTTGGAACTGTTAACGAGCGGCTGGACGCCGAACGGATTCAACATCAAGGACAACTGATAGCAGGCGAGCGCCTGGAGCCTGGCGAGCATCAAGTCTTTCTCCAGCGCATTCTTATCACGTGCCAGATGCTCGGCGAACCTACCCGCCACCTTCAGACCTTCCGACTCCTGCGAGTAAAC
The DNA here is from genome assembly GCA_003644325.1 of Planctomycetota bacterium. Lineage (GTDB taxonomy): Bacteria > Planctomycetota > B129-G9 > B129-G9 > B129-G9 > B129-G9. The sequence continues at coordinate 2,287 of QNCA01000379.1, read as the reverse complement.
GACGCCGAGATTGTTATAAATCCTGTTTGCCTCAAGACGTTTGAAGCGCCCCGGCGCAGCCGAGGGACCCTGCTCGCTCCTTATTATCTGCCATAGTCCCTTTTGGTCGTAGATCTCTGCGGTCTTGAAATACATCTTTGCCAGGACCAGGTTGCGCGTTTGGGCCTGCAGCCTGGCATCCAGGCGCTTGAGGTTCTTCTGCAATATCTGCTTCCGGTATTGTACTGCTGCGTCGGTTTCGGGCATGTCGCTCATTGAGCGCAGTTTTTCAATCACCCTGCCGGTCCGGTTGGACAGATAGATTATGCGCTCGGGCGATCCCGCTTTCATGTACTCGTATCCAAGCGCGTTGTATGGCCGGGCCTTGTCGGGCGAATTGAGCACGGTGTCGGTCCACAGGACCACCGGTTCCCGGTACTGCTCATTTCTCCGGCGCACACGTACCGTATTGCTGACGAGAACGCCGGCAAGAAGGACGGTGACAATCGTTAGCGTGACAATTCGCGTGGTCTGAGATTTACGCAATCGCGCGGCTTCCACCAGCGCCACGCCGACCGCCATGAAGATTCCCAGACTGGCCAGGTAAACGCGGTGCTCCGCCATTACGTCGGAAAATTCCACCACGCTCGAAGTGGGCAGCAACGCGACAAAAAACCACAGCACGCCAAATGCCGCGAGGCGGGAATACTTTTGCAGCAGCAGCGTGCCCAGAATCACCAGAACCAGCCCTATAAACTCCGTTGAAATCAATCTGTCAGCGGGATGCTCTCCGAAAAATCCCATGTCCGGGTCCAGGTTCAGATGCATCGGGATGAACGTCATGCCGAGGTACTTCAGTACGACCGAGCCCGACACCTGCTGCGCCAGGTAGGCGGCGTTTATGTCCGTCCCCTCCCACTGCGCGGCAACGGCGGTCTCCCTGACAGGATGCAGCGCCAGGATTCTGAGCACGAAGAACAGCGCCAGTGTAATCAGAAACGGCGCATGATACCGGAGGCTCCTGCGCACGTGGCCCGTGCGCCCGGCGCGAAACACCGCCGCCTCCGTAAGGAGCAAAAGCAGCGGCAGCACCACCGCCATCTCCTTGGTCAGCGCCGCGAGGCCGAAGAAAAAGTAGGCCGCCGCTAAAAGCAAATCCACGCGCCACAGTATCCTGCCGAAGAAAACGGTGACGCCCAGCACGATAAGGAGAAAATAGGCCGCAGCCAGGATACCGGTCACAACAGGGGCCGGCGCGGGCGAGAACACCACCAGCGCCTTGTAAATCACCGCCAGCAGCGGGATGCCGGCCAGCGCCCAGGCGTAACTTTTTCTCTCGGGCTTTGCGTCCTCATCCTCGTCGTCCATTCTCCGCTCTTCACCGCGGCGCATCAGGAAAGAGCGCGCGTACAGAAAGCAGAGCATTGCCGCCAGCATGAACATGGCGCACATCGACTCGCCGCGCTGAACTATATAAGTCACCGCCTCCGTGTGCAGGGGACACACCGCAAACAGCAAGGCCGCGGTAAGCGCCGGAAAGTAAGACGCCGCCCAACTGCCCCCCGCGTCGCGGCGGGCGATTGCTATGATTTTCCTGACGACGAAAAACGCGAGGACGCAGACGAGAAAGTGTATTACCATGTTTGTGACGTGAAAGCCGTACGGCGAGAAGTCGTTGAATGATTCCTTCTCCGCGTATTTGAAGTTCAACGCGAAAGAAATCGACAGGAGCGCGCGAAAGGGGTTGTAGGCGACGATGTTCTCGATGTCCCGCTTCAGGTCGCCGGGCCTCTCGAGGCGGAGGTGTTTTATGTTGTCGTTCTCAACAATGAAGTGGTTGTCATCAAAGACAAACGCGCCCTTGACGGAATTCTCATAGCACACCAGCACCGCCGCTCCGATGAGCAGCACGGCGATCGTGCAGCGTGCCAGTCCGGGCCGGAAGGTGTTCATCGCTTGCCTTTGAGCGGGAGCACGGTTGACACCACGCAGTTTTTCGGATTCAGGTGCGAACGCAGCCGTTCGTTTGCGTCATCCACGCTCAGTCGGTTCATTGTCCTGAAATAATCAAATATATTCACCCCCAGCATGTGGAAATGCGCGAACAGCATCGCGCTGCTCTCGGGGGAATCGAAAGTCCCGAGGAATCCGCGGATGGCTTTCTTCTTCTTTCGGCGAAACTCCTCGGCGTTCAGGCCCTTGCGCCGCGCGCGCTTCAGGCCTTCCATTACTGTCCTGGCCAGCGCCTGCGGCCGGTCCGTGTCCCCGCCTACGGTGGAATACCCGAAACCTTCGTAGGAACTGTGCG
>QNCA01000378.1 GCA_003644325.1 Planctomycetota bacterium | reverse complement strand
TTTTTCTGGATGATGGTGGGTGCTTGATTATAATCTGCTGCTTCACAACACCTTACGGTGACAGTCACCAATCTACGATCCGTTCCGACCTTGTCGGAACGGCTCCGTAATTAGTGACAGTCACCGAGGTTGGCAAAAAGTCAGTCAACTTGAGTTCTTACTTCTTGCTTGTATTACTTGAGAACGGGTATCTTGAGGACCTGTCCGGGTGTGAGCATGTCGGGGTCGGGCAGGGCGTTCTCCTCGGCGATTATTTTTGCGCAGGCCGCATCGCCGTAGAATTCCAGGGCTATCTTCGAGAGGGTGTCGCCTTCCCGCACCGTGTATTCAATTGCGTAGGGCAGGTCTTTGGGGAGAAGGAGCAGTTTCATGCCGGGCTTGAGGTCGTGCGGGCTGCGCAGGCGTTCACGGTTAGCGTTGTAGATGCTGCGCCAGCGCGACGCGTCGCCGTAAACGCCCCGGGCGATTTTCATGAGGGTATCGCCGGGCTTCACCAGGTAGATGTCGTCGTTCCGGCAGGGCGCGGATATATCGACGGCTGCCTCCCGCGATTCGGGCCGGTCGGCCGGTACGGTGTTTGTGTACGAGGCGCATCCCGCGGCGAGCGCCAAAAGAATTATGGGGATGTTTTTTAGCATTTTCAACTCCTGTATATAAACCATATCGGCCCATATCTGCTATCGGTATTTTCGGCAGTAAAGTTTATCCGCGTTCCCTGTTTCTATTTTTTGCCTGCGGCAAGGTCCAAAGCGGTCTTTATGAAGGCGCGGAAGAGCGGATGGGGGCGGGTGGGCTTTGACCCGAACTCCGGATGTGCCTGGGTGGCGATGAACCAGGGATGGTCTTTCAGTTCGACCATCTCCACGAGCAGTCCGTCCGGCGACAGGCCGCTGAATATCATTCCCTTCTTTTCGAAGATGTCTCTGTAGGCGTTGTTGAACTCGTAGCGGTGTCTGTGGCGCTCGGAGATCTCCTCGGCGCCGTATGCCCGGCGGGCCTTGCTTCCCTTGAGCAGTCTGCACGGGTAAGCGCCCAGGCGCATGGTGCCGCCCATGTCCACCACGTTGCCCTGCGAGTCCATCAGCGTTATGACGGGGTGTGTGGTGTCTTTCGCGAATTCAGCGCTGTTGGCGTCCTTGAGAGCGCAGACGTTGCGGGCGAACTCCATGCAGGCCACCTGGAGCCCCATGCAGAGTCCGAGGAAGGGCAGTTTTTTCCTGCGGGCATGGTTTATCGCGAGCATCATTCCCTCGGTGCCGCGGTGTCCAAAGCCTCCCGGCACCACCACGCCTTTGACGCCCTTGAGCGCGGCCCTGACATCCCGCGCGCTTTTCAGCGAATCCGACGATACGCGACGCACATCGACCTTTGCACGGTTGGCGATGCCGGCGTGCGTCAGCGCCTCGTAAACGGACTTATAGGAGTCGTAGAGTTCCACGTATTTGCCGACGAGCGCCACCTCGATGGTACGCGGCGGCTTGCGAAGAATTTTCAGGATATTCGTCCACTCCCGCATATCCTTGCCGTCGGACTTCAACCCGAGGTGTTTCATCACCAGGATGTCGGTGTTCTGCCGCGCCAGCATCACCGGCACTTCGTATATGCTGTACTCGGCGTCTTTCTCCTCGATGACGCAATCCAGCGGCACGTTGCAGAAGAGCGATATCTTTTGACGCACCTCCTTGTTCAGCCTGGCCACGGTGCGGCATATCAGGATGTCGGGCTGGATGCCGATTTCGCGCAGTTTGCCGACGCTGTGCTGCGTGGGCTTCGTCTTTATCTCGCCGGTCGCGCTGAGGCGGGGGACGAGCGTGAGGTGTATGAACATCACGTTCTCGCGGCCTTCTTCCAGGGCGAACTGTCGGATGGCCTCCAGGAAGGGCAGCCCCTCGATGTCGCCGACCGTGCCGCCGATTTCCGAGATGACCACGTCGACGTCGTCCGTGGCGAGTTTCCTGATGCGGCGCTTTATCTCGTTGGTTATGTGCGGCACGACCTGTACGGTCTTGCCCAGGTAGTCGCCGTGGCGCTCCCTGCGGATGACCTCGCCGTATATCTGGCCGGTGGTAACGCTGCAATCGCGGGTGAGTTTTGCGTGGGTGAAGCGTTCGTAGTGGCCCAGGTCCAAATCCGTCTCAGCGCCGTCGTCGGTCACGTACACCTCGCCGTGCTGATACGGGCTCATGGTGCCGGGGTCAACGTTGATGTAGGGGTCGAACTTCTGGATGTTGATTTTCAGGCCGCGGCTCTCCAGCAACAGCCCGATGGACGCGCTGGTCAGGCCCTTGCCCAGCGAGGAAACCACTCCGCCGGTGATGAATATATGCTTTGCCACAATTGTTCCTTATATTATTGATAACTGTAATGTTAAGGGAACATGACAGGTAACGGTCATCTTTATGGCTATCATATTCCTGTTTGCGGGCGGCGGTCGTGGGCGTCGAGCCACTTCCGCGCAAACCGCGCGTAGTCGTCCCGCGTGTCGATGCTTATCGTATCCCTCTCGACGATGCCGACCCTGATTCGCACGGCGTGTTCAACCGCGCGCAACTGCTCCAGGCGCTCGGCCTGCTCAAGAGGCGACGGCGGCCACGCGGTGAACTTTTCCAGGAAGGGCTTGCGATAGCCGTAAATCCCCAGGTGCTTCAGGAACGCCGTCCGGCCTTCCTCTACTTCCTCACGGTGGAAGGGGATCGGCGAGCGCGAGAAATAGAGGGCGTATCCGGCCGCATCCGTGACCACCTTGACGACGTTCGGGTTCAACGCGGCGTCGCTTATCTCTATCGGGACCGCCAGTGTGGCCATTTCGAGGTCCGCGTCTGCCTGGAACATCTCGATGAGCATATCGACGTGCGAGGCGGGTATCTCCGGCTCGTCGCCCTGGACATTTATTACGACGTCGCAGGCGATGTTGCGCGCCGCCTCTGCTACGCGGTCCGTGCCCGAGGCGTGGTTCGGGGA
>QNCA01000377.1 GCA_003644325.1 Planctomycetota bacterium | reverse complement strand
TGAGGATTGGCCGCACTCGGAGACCCTGGAAAAGGTCGACTGCTCGGGGTGCCACTCTGAGGCTTTTGAACAGTGGCAGCAAGGGGTCCATGGACTGCCTGCACGGAAAAAAGGAGACCTGGATGCAGCAAGCTGTGCCGATTGTCACGGCTCGCATTACATTATGGCTGTACGCGAGATAGGCTCCCAGGTCTATCCATTTGCTCTGCCTTATACTTGTCTGAACTGTCATGGCGATTCCTCCATGGAGCAGAAGCATAAGGGAATGGGGCAAGCCAAGAAGGCGAAGCTTTATCTCAACAGTGTGCACGCCCAAGCCCTGGAGAAAAACGGACTGATCGTCTCCGCTATCTGTTCGAGCTGTCACGGCAGCCATAAAATTCTTCCGTTGAGTGAATTCCACACCCGGATTCCGGAAATTTGCGGCGGATGCCATACGGAAATCTACCGAGACTATCTTGAGGGTGTCCACGGCAAAGCCTACCTTCAGGCCAATCCCGATGTTCCCATTTGCACCGACTGCCACGGGGAGCACGATATAAAAAGCCCCGGAGATCCCGAAAGCTCGGTAAATCCCCGGCAGGTCAGCCGGTTATGTTCACGCTGCCACGAGGACACGACCCTTTCCCGCAAATACGGCTTGCCGCTGGGCAGACTGGCAAGCTACCGCAGCTCGTTCCACGGGATAGCCTTGAATCTGGGTGATGTGAGTGTGGCAAACTGCGCAAGCTGCCATGATTACCACAATGTACGTCCCTCAAGCGACCCGGAAAGCACCATCCACCCGGACAATCTGGTGAAGACCTGCGGCAAATGTCATCCCAATGCAAGAGAAAATTTCGCCCGGGGAAAGATCCACCTGCTGGGCAAACCCGAGGAAAACATCGGCGCCTGGCTGGTGAAAAAAGCCTACCTGGTGCTGATAACAGCGCTTATCGGCGGGTTCATCGCTTATATATTCCTTGATCTGGCGGCCCACCATCGCCGCAGACAATCCACCGAATTCACCCAAAAAAAGAACAGACTCGGTTTATGAGGAACACTGATCGATGAACACTCGCAGCTATCGCTTCCAGGACAGGTTGGTCGAACACGAGGGCAAGTTGTATTATCTGCGGTTTTCCAAGGCTCAACGCCTGCAGCATCTCTTGCTCTTGACCAGTGTCACCCTGCTTATTCTCACTGGGATGCCTTTGCTGTTACCTGATACCTGGGTGGTAAAACACCTGTTCCTGTTCGAGAGCAGCTTCACCATCCGCGGGATCATCCACCGCCTCGCCGCCTTGATTCTTCTCGGTGTAACGGTTTACCATATCTTTTACTGCCTGTTTTCCGAACGGGGAAACCGGGACTTGCGGGAGATGATTCTGACCAAAAAAGACATAACCGATTTCTTCCAGATGATCTCCTATAACCTCGGCCGCCGTAAAGACCCTCCCCTTTTCGGCCGTTTCAATTTCATCGAAAAATTTGAATACTATGCTGTAGTCTGGGGCAGCGCGATCATGCTGCTCACCGGAGCGGCCCTCTGGTTCCCGGTACAGGCCACCATTCTTTTTCCCAGATGGGTGCTTGATATTATCCGGGTCATCCACAGTTTCGAGGCCATTCTGGCCTTCCTGACCATCACTATCTGGCACATGTACAATGTGCATCTCAACCCCGAAGTCTTTCCCATGAGCAAGGTCTGGCTTAACGGAAGAATGGATTTGGAATTTTTCAGGGACCACCACCCCCTGGAGTTTGAAGCTATGTTGGCCGAACTTCCTCCAGACACGGTGAAAAGAATCCAGCAGCAGTTGCAGGAAAACACCGAAGCCGAAAAGGTTGAAACAACCTAGAGAAAAATCGCTCCTCACTCCCCTGGTACAGTCTGAATAGAGCCTAGCTGCACTCCCTAACCCGAATCGGCTTCAACTCGAGAAGATGTCACCAAAAACTTAATGTTTTTCAGGCTGATCTCGCCCTGATGGCGGGAACCGGAGATTTGTCCTTAAGCTGATGTTTTTCTCATATCCGTAAATTAATTACAGAGCTCCCATACTCAGGTTGATCCTAACCTCCGGGTTTCAAAGCTCGGGATACGCCCTATCAGGTCCGACTCATCCCGGCCTGGAAATACTGCTCCAAAGCCTGGGCATCATCAACAAACACCTCTCGGCTCACTCTCCTGGTACAATCAAATGTGCTGTCAGGGTTTAAAAACCTTTTTCAAACCCCCAATGCTAAATAAAAAGTATCGATGAAGTTATTTTTTCTTGACAAATTCAACTAAATTTTATAAGCAGCAATAGTCGAAAACAAAAAAATGCAAGTTTATGGCGAAAATACTGATCTTGACTTCTCTCGGCAAAGATTCAACCGGCGAAGATATTTCAATAACTTGACCAACTCGTTTTTCTCTGTTATACTCCTATACCACCAAATGGGATTTTAATAGCAGGCGCGGGAAAATAATTGTCTGTTACTTATAAATCCAAAGCACTTTTTTTAAAGGAAGGAGTCTGCACCGATGACCAAAGCAGAAATCGTTGAGCTTATTGCCGAGAAAACCGGTTTCACCATCAAGGATGTCAAGATTGTTGTGGAGCATTTTCTGGAGGAGGTGAAAAATTGCCTCAAAGAAAACAAACACCTTGAGATACGGGGATTCGGCACATTCAAGGTGAAGAATCACAAGGCGCGAAAAGCGCGCAATCCGAGGACAAACCAGGAAGTCTTCGTGCAGGCCAGGAAAAAGGCTCTGTTCAAGGTTTCCAAAGAGTTGAACAAATTGTTGAACTGAAAAACGCAGGCGGCCGGTGGAGGTAGCGAAGCTTACGGTGAGATGTTGCTTGAGCCGAAGTTTTCAGGTTTCGAAGAGCTCTGAATCAAGCAGGCCAAGAGAAAATCCATTTTTTCTACAAAAGAATGAACTTCAACTCATTTCTCCTTCCGCGTTAGGCCGGGGGATTCGGCTTTTTGCTCTGACCT
>QNCA01000376.1 GCA_003644325.1 Planctomycetota bacterium | reverse complement strand
TTCAGGTTTCAGAAAATCCGTGTAATCTGCGAAATCTGTGGATAGGTTTTTTCTGTAGATAGGATGTTGTTTACGTCTCTCTGCGGCTATTCCTCTTTTTTCTTCCGTTCCAGTCCCTGTTTCAATCTGCGTTCATCCGCGTTTATCTGAGGCTGTTTTTCTTGGCGCCCCCCGACAGGTCGGGGCAAGCTTTGGCGTCCTTGGCGGTTAATTCAACCGGACGAACCTTTTATTATGGGCTCCCACCGGCTTGCGCGGTATTGAACCATGAACCCATCCCCAAGAGGTACTTCATTTCCAGATTCCGCATGATGCCGAACTTCTTCTGCTGCACGACCGTGGTGAGCGGGGGAATAGGCCCGCTTTTCTCGTCCAGTACGGTCTCGAATTTTACTTCCTTACCGTTCAGATAAAACTTCCACACGTACTCCCCGCCGGGCCAATCGGCGGTCACGGACTTCAAGTCGATGATCCGGCGGCGTGAGGAATCGAACCGGCCTGAGCCGGAATAGCCTTCCACCGGTTTCCCCGACGGGTTGTAGAGTTCATATTTCCATTCAAGGCCTTTGGGGCCGAATAGTTCCACCTGCCAGGGCTGCCCGGGCGCGACCTTTGCGGCCACGCGCGCGATGAACGGCGGGGCGCCGCCCGTGTCCACCGGTTCCAGGGCGCGCACGCTTCTCGCTGCAAGAGAGGTGCGGCTCCGGTAATAATTCGTTTCGCTCACGGGCGTCGGTTTCCCGCCCCGTTTCAATTTCATCATCGCTTCGTGCAGGCGGTCAACGGCGCCGCCGGGCAGTTTCTCGCCCCTGGTTTCGCATCCCCAGAGAAGGGCATCGGGTACGTGGTTCCCGCCCAGCACCACGCTGCCCGAGTATGCGATGTGCTTCTCGCGGAGAGCCCCGGTAAAGGCGACGTAATCCTCGAACGGCATTACGCAGTCGTTTGCGGCGGCCGTCGTGCACAGCAGCACGCCGCGGTAGTTATCTATGCAGCCCATCGGCCCGGCCATGTCCGCAGCCTTCGCGGTTCGATGGCCGGTCAGGGCGTGGCACTGGTCCGGATATTTTGACCTGTCCTGCCAGCCGTCGGAGTAGGCGTCGTGCCGCGTGCAATCGAGGTCGTAATAGTAGTCGCCCTCAATTATGTTATGGATGTTGCCCATGAAGACGTAACTCGCGCAGGGCTTGAATGTGAGCGTCCCCGGGCGGGTAAGTGGCACCATCGCGAATATGCCGACCGTCTTGTAATTCTTTTTGTAGGGGTTCGCCCCCCAGAACAGCGACGCGAAACCGCCGCGCGACCCGCCGTAAAAGACCACCCTGTTCCTGTCACCGCCGAAGTCGCTGTGCAGCATGTCGATTAATTCTTCCATCTGGTCGCTGAGGGCGGGGTGCATGCCGATTGACTCGCTGCCCCCGCAGTTGGAGACCGCCAGGATGCAGTTGTACTCCTCCGCCATCCGCACCAGGTAGGTGGATTGGAGTTTGAAGACCACCAGGTTGTTGCTCAGACTGTAGCCGTTGGGGCTGATGATTATCGGTATGCGCCCTTTCTGCCGCCGGTTTTGCCCGGAAGGGAAGAATATCGTCCAGAGAGAATAGCCGTCATCCTCGGTGCCGAAGCGCTTGTTCACGAACACGCGGCATTTGCCTTTATACTTCTGGAAGGTCTCCTTCTTCAGGTCGGGCAGTATGACCGTTTCCCTGCCGGTGAGTTTCTTCGCCCCTTTCTTGAACGCGTCCACCTCCGCCTGCTTCGGCGCGTAGTAATCCGTGCCGTCGTTGCTGTAGTCGCCCCACGCGCACTTGTGGAAGTCGGTCAGGTCTGCAGTCTTGCCGTATAGTTTGGGATAGTGCGTATAAACGGGGTCTTTGGCGGTGCCTTCGATTACGGCGATGTAGTCGATCTCTACGGCCGCGCCTTTCCTGTAAGACGGCTTCAGTCGCAGACCCGCTATCTTGCCGGACCATCCGTCGTGTTTCTCCAAATTGATTACATATATCCGGGACTCCCCATTGCCTCCCAGGGCGAACTCCTGCGTATTCTTCTCGGTCCAGCCGTCCCCGCTGTTCCAGTGAATCGCGCCGCTCGGGCCGCCGTCGGTGACTTTCATCCTGATTACGACCTGCTTGAACCGCGAGGCGTCACATGAGAACCCGCCTCTCTCGATGAAAGAATACCCGGCAATCGCGTACCTCAGGAATCCGTCCGACTCTGACTCGCCGTCGGTTCCTTTGAATTCCCAATCGCCGGTCTTGCCGTCGTCGAAGTCGTCAATCAGGTACCCGCCCTGCGGCGGGGGGTCGGAGAACGACACGCATGCGCCGAACAGCAAAAGAAGCAATGCCGTGAAAATCGTCAACGCTCTTGCACGCATGAGACCGCCTTTCTTGAAAACAAACCCGTAAATACTCAAGTTGACTGACTTTTTCCGGGCAATGCCGGATGTTTGACTATAAGTTTTCATTTTGCCGGGCCTTACGGTGACAGTTACTAATCTACGAATCTCGTTCGGCAGGCTCACGAGATTCCGCCCGTTCCGGGTCCTTGCCCTGAGGACCCGTCAGGGTCCGAACGGGTAACTAGTGACAGTCACCGAGGTCAGCAAAAGTCAGTCAACTTGAGTAAATACAAAACGCAAAACGGGTGCGCGTAAAGTTTGGGGAGGGAGGTGACACGAGCGCCCCGCGAACGCCGTCGAAGCCAATTTTCCTTGAAAAGACCTCGATTCTTCCTATTATTGTTCGTCCCTGACGTTACGCATGAAGGCCAGCGGGGCTTATACTTTTCGACGTTATATCATTTTTCATCATAGAAAGCAACCATGAGCGACAAACGCGACTACAACTTCAGCGAGTTCGAACCTAAATGGCGCAAGCACTGGGAAGAGACCGGGGCGAACACCTGCGACCTGCGCTCCGACAAGCCGAAGTACTACTGCCTCGACATGTTCCCGTATCCCTCCGGCAGCGCGCTGCA
>QNCA01000375.1 GCA_003644325.1 Planctomycetota bacterium | reverse complement strand
TTTCTTTCCCATTGTTTTTTCCTTTTCCATCGCGGTTTCGAATTGCGATTCGGAGGCGAGCGGCTTCATGAGCGGGAACAGTATCACGTCGCGCAGGTTGTCGCTATCGGTCAACAGCGCGACCAGCCTGTCGAAGCCCAGCCCCCAGCCGGAGATGGGCGGCATGCCGTATTCCATGGCGAGAAGATAATCCTCATCCATCGGCATTGCCTCTTCGTCGCCGGCGGCGTGGAGGCGCGCCTGCTCCTCGAAGCGGCGGCGCTGGTCCACGGGGTCAACGAGTTCGGAATATGCGTTTACTATTTCCCAGCCGTTGACGACCAGTTGGAAGCGGTCCGTAATTTCGGGCCGGTTGTCGTTGCGGCGCGCCAGCGGCGAGAGGTCGATGGGATGCGCGACAAGGAACGTGGGCTGGACCAGTTTCCGGCGGCTTATCTTTTTGTAGAGCGAGTCGATGAGCGGCCCGCGGCTGAGCGTGTCGATATCTTCGATTTCGATGCCCTTCTTCTTTATCTCTTTGCGCAGTGTCTCGGCGTTGTCGCACCGGCCGATGTCGATGCCGGTGTCTTTCAGCAAGAGGTCGTGGAATGTAACGCGCGGCCATTCACCCTCGAAGTCTATCTCGCTGCCGCGGTAAGTAATGGTGAGGCGACCGAGCGCCTGCCGGAGGACGTGCTTGATGAACTTCTCGGTGAAGTCCATGTTGTCTTCGTAGTTCCAGTAGGCGCAGTAGTATTCGAGCATGGTGAAGTCCTGCACGTGGGAGGGGTCCATGCCCTCGTTGCGGAAGCACCGTCCGAACTCATAGACTTTATCGTAGCCGCCGATGATGAGGCGCTTGAGGTAGGTCTCGGGGGCGATGCGCAGGTAGAGCGGCATGTCGAGCGCGTTGTGGTGCGTGGCGAAGGGCCGCGCGCGCGCGCCGGACGGCTTGGTCTGGAGTATGGGCGTGTCGACTTCCAGGAAGCCCTCGCCGTCGAGGAATTCGCGCATGACGCGCGCCATCTTCGTCCTCAGCGCGAAGCGTGCGCGCGTTTCCTCGTTCATGATGAGGTCGAGATAGCGCTGCCGGTAGCAGGCTTCGATGTCGCGCAGGCCGTGCCATTTCTCCGGCAGCGGGCGGAGCGCCTTTCCCAGAAAGGCGTATTCAGACACGTCGATGGTCAACTCCCCGGTTTTGGTGCGGAAGAGTCTCCCCTTGACGCCGATGAAGTCGCCCGTGTCGAAGTGCTCATGGAACCGCCTGTAATCTTCCTTGCCTATGGTCCTCTCGCTCAGCGCGATTTGGATTTTCCCGCTGAAGTCCCGTATGTGCGCGAAGGTGAGGCGGCCCATTTTGCGGACAAGGATGAGGCGTCCCGCGGTGACGACGCCGTCTGTCCCCTCGGGCAGGGCGGCGGCTTCTGCCGTGGTGTGCGTTCGCTCGAAGCGGTCGGGGTAGGGATTGATGCCCCGCGCCCGCATATCTTCGAGTTTGGCCAGTCGCGCCTTGCGCTGTTCATGCAACGATTGCGTTTCCTGTTTTTTCATAAGCGGGTCGACACTCGGAAAACGACGGTTTCAAAGGCTTGCCCGCCGCTGGCGGGTTCACAGTTGACAGGCTGAAGCAGGCCCCTTTTCTATTCCTTCTTTTCAAACAGGAGTTTGTTCCAGTCATCGACGACTTCGGGTTTGACGATAATCGCCAGGTCTTTAATGCGGTCCGTGATGCCGACGACCTTGAGGTCTTTGGGCAGCGATTTCGTTCCCATGTCGAAGACCATGGAGGATGCAAGGCCCAGTTTGAGGTACACATCCCGCTCTCGGATGGCCTTTTCGTACTCGGGACTCCAGCCCTCGGAAAACCTGGAGAAGCGCCCGTAATGCTCTATGAACTTTCGGGACAGGATGATCTGGGCGCCGTAGCCGTCATACCGGTTGAACTCCTCGAGGTCCAGGCGGTCCTTTTCCTCTTCAAAAAATTCCGAGGGGAGCGCGATAACTCTCACGTCTATCTCGAATGCTTTCCGGTCGCCGATTGTCTTCAGCCACACCGTCGCAGGGAAGAAGAGGACGCTTTGGGGCCAGACGCTCTTGACGCCGTCGATGGAGCGGATTTCGTCGAGGTTGTCGTCATTCAACGGCCTGGTTTTCTCTACCGTGTTTACCTTCCTAAACAAGACAATCTTCGCCACGGTTTTCTCAGGGGAACTGACGCAGACCACGCCCTCCCACGGGGTCGGTTCCACTTTGTAGCCTTTGCCTATAATGGTTTGGGAGAGCGCTTCCACGCTGCTTGCATCCGTCTTTTCCGGCACGACGTAGAAGCATTCATACTTGCCGTCGGTCTTCCGCATCGTCTTCGCATGTTGGCGTATCTTCGCCCACTTGATCTTTTTCCCTTTACGCGGCAGGGCGCGCAGTTTTTCGTTGTCTTCTCGCGCCTTGTGGAGTTCGCTCTCCAATTGTTCGATGCGTTCGTTTTTTCTCGCTATGTCTTGTCGAAGTTCCCGGATGCGGTCGCTGCTTGAGTTGCAGCCGAAAAGGAGCCACAGCGACAGCAACACTGTGCCCATCAAAACCCTTTTCATAAAAAAACCTCCGCAACGTGACGCCCTCTTACTGAACGGGGCGCGATTATAGCAGTGCATCGGCGGCAATTCAACCGGAAAGGGCAAAGGGCAAAGGGCAAAGGGCAAGGGGCAAAGGGCAAGGGGCAAAGGGCAAGGGGCAAAGGGCAAGGGGCAAAGGGCAAGGGCAAGGGGCAAGGGCAAGGGGTAAGTTTTACGTTTCGGCTTCGATTGCAACGGCGGTGACGCCTGATGGGTCGAGTTTCACGCTGAAGTGGGCCACTACGCCCGGCGGCAGGGAACGCGGCGCCGGATATACGACTATGTTGGCGGCAAGCACGCTGCCCTTATCGTCAAACGGTATGACGCGCAGCGTGACTTCGCGAATGTCGCGCGGACTGCTGTTCATAATCCGGCCCTCGATGCACAGCCGT
>QNCA01000374.1 GCA_003644325.1 Planctomycetota bacterium | reverse complement strand
TTTCGTAAAGGAGTTTGTCCTTGCGGGCCTTCTTGTAGGCATTACGTGTCTCGGGGTTCTTCCGGTCGGCCTCGTAGGCCGCCTTGGCCTCTTCCAGGGCTTGCTCCAGTTCGGCAATATCTATGTCGGATATCTTGACGCGAGCGTGGTAGTTGTTCGGGTCCAGCGAGAGGAGCATCCCGTAATAGCGTTTAGCCTCCACGGTATCGCCTTTCTGGCGGCACAGGTCGCCCATCTTCATGAGCAGGCGGGCGTCCTTGGGGTTGCGCGCCAGTTGGTCTTTGACGGAGCGTATCGCCTTCTCCAGGTCCTCAGCGGTGCGGATTATCCTGTCGCCGGCAAGTTCCCCGGCATTTTCCCCGTCACGAATCTTGCTTGTGAATTTGTCTTCCCTATCCCACTTGTCGCGCATGGACTGGCTCGCGGCCAGGTTCCTGATCTCCGTCTTTGCTTCCAAATCGCCGGGTTTCTCCCTCTGGATCTTCTGGTAGCACTTTATGGCATTCTCGTAATCTTCCTTTATCTTGTAAGCCCTGCCGAGGAACTTCAGCGCCTTCAGGTCTTTGCTGTTCATCGATACGAGGTCTTCGAACGTCGCCACTGCCGTCTCGGCGAATTCCGCCGCGAGGGCCGCCTGGCCCAGTTTGAGCAAGGCCTGCTTGTTCCACGGGTTTTTGACAAGGACGTCCTCGCACTTTTCCATGATCTTCCGCGCGTTCTTCTTCATGTTTCCCGTAAACGCCAGGCCCAGTCCCGCCAGTGCTCCGCCCAGACCCTTCGGGGGCTGGCCGAGATATTTGCGTTCGGTGGCTCTCAGGGCTTTGCGGGCCTTCACATGTTCAGGCGAGAGCGTGACTATTCGCTTGAACATCTCTATTGCATACTCATAGTTGCCCCTCTCAAAGGCCTGGTAGCCGGTGTCATACATCTTCTCGATGTCCATCTGGTCCGTCCCCGGATGTAAAACCGTGCGTAAGGGCGACTTGGCTATGGACTGCCGACGTACTCTCGTCACAAACGAATAAGTATAACATCCCGCCCGCATCCGGTCAACGAAAAAGGGCCGGGAGCGCGTAAGAATCTTGGAAAGGCCGCACCGGTGACCGTCACCATTACCCATTCGGACCCTGACGGGTCCTCGGGGCGAGGACCCGGAACGGGCGGAGCACAGACGCTCTGAAGGAGCGGCCCGCTCGTAGATGGTGACTGCCACCGTGCCGGCGGCGCCCGGGATTCTTACATGCTCCCGCACCCTCCTCCCTTGCCTGACGGTTGATACGGTGGTAAAATGGCATCTTGTGCGATTTGCCGCGAGCGAACCGGCATTACTTCCCATCACACATCTTTAAGGTGTTTCGGCAATGAAGATACTGCACTATCCGCACCCCCTGCTGCTGAGGCGTACACAGGAGGTCGATGAGATAGGCGACCAATTGCTGGAGAACGTGCGCAGAATGCTCAGCGTGATGTACCGGGGCAAAGGCATCGGCCTGGCCGGCAACCAGGCGGGGCTGGATATGCGGCTGTTTGTGGCGAATCTGTCCGAGGACCCCAAGGGCGAAATCGTCATGATAAACCCGGAGATAGTGGCACGCGGCGAAGGGCGGCAGACCGGCGACGAGGGCTGTCTCAGTTTCCCGCACATATACGGCAAGGTCACCCGGCACAGCGGGGTGGAAGTCGAATATTACGACCTTGACGGAAAACTGTGCCGGATGGAGGCCGAAGGCCTGCTGGCGAGAGTGATACAGCACGAAATCGACCACCTGGACGGCATTGTCTTCATCAGCAAGATGTCTCCCGGCGACCGCACCATCAATGCGCGGCGGATTAAGAAGATGGAAAGCGATTTCTTGAGAAACAAGAAATGATGGAATTTATGGGCCTCGATAATGTGAGGGCGGACCAGTTGCGCGCGCCCGTCGTGACGCTGGGCACCTTTGACGGGGTGCACCTGGGCCACCGCCGGGTGCTGGAGGAAACCCTCGCCTGGGCGCGAGACGTCGGGGGGCATGCCGTAGTGGTAACCTTCGACCGCCACCCGCGCGGCGTACTCGGACACCGCCCGACGCTCTGCATCACCTCGCTTGAACACCGCCTGGAACTGTTTCGGCAAATCGGCGTGGACTGCGCGGTGGTGCTGAAGTTCCATGCCGCGACGGCCGGCACGGCCCCGGAAGAGTTCGCCGGCCGCGTGTTCCACGACGCCATCGGCGCCAGGCGCGTGGTGCTGGGGTTTGATTGCCGCTTCGGCAAGGGCAGAGCCGGCGGCATAGACACCCTGCGCGATATGAGGGCGGACGACGGGGGGCCGCTGTTTGAAGTGCGCGAAGCGCCCCCGGTGTATATTGACGGGCGCAAGGTCAGCAGCACCGACATTCGCGCAGCAATAGAGGCCGGCGATCTGGACGGGGCCGCAAGATACCTGGGGCGACCGTATTCGATAATGGGCAAGGTCATCCACGGCGACAGCCGCGGGCATGATATGGGCTACCCCACCGCCAACCTCAACCTGCACCACGAAATCGGCCCGCCCACGGGCGTGTACCACACCCGCGTCGTCTTCAAAACCGGCGCCTACAGGGGCAGGGCCTTCACGAGCGTCACCAATGTCGGCACCCGCCCGACCTTCCCGACCGGGTCCCACGGGGGCCGCATCTGGGTCGAGACGCACATCCTCGATGAATTCCACGATAATGTTTACGGCGAGCGCATGGAGGTGATTTTCGTCAGGCGCCTGCGCGCAGAGCGCAAGTTTGCCTCGGGGAAGTCCCTCGCCGAGGCCATAAAGAAAGACATAGAGCAAGTCCGGAAACTCGAATGAGGCCCGACGGGAAAATTCGCATCACCGCTCATCTTTAACGGTCATCCGCTCCGCTCGATTCGGGGGTTGGGGGCGGTATGGGCGTGGCAGGTTGGGGGCGTTCTTCGAGTTGCCCGGTGCGTACCGCATCCTCGACCGCCGGGACCTCGGCAATTTGCCG
>QNCA01000373.1 GCA_003644325.1 Planctomycetota bacterium | reverse complement strand
GGCCGGATGAATTTGCCGATGACTGGATGGTGGCTTGCTTTTATCCGTTAACTTGAAATTTGCCGGTTTGGGGCTTAAGGAGCGGTTCAACACAACTCTGAGGGAACGCTGAGGTTATGGCCACGGAACTTTCCTCAAAGAAACAGGGAGTGCTGGAATTGTTTTTCGGCTGGCTGGGCCGCAAGATTCTGGGGCTTTCCGGACAAGTATATTTCATCTACCGTTTGATTCTGGACAGCCTCTACTGGACTTTCGCCGCTCCTGTGGTGGGCAAGGGCCTGCGGATCGGCAGCACCTTTGATGAAATGGTCAAGGTGGGAGTGAATGCGGTTCCCATTGTGGTGCTTATTTCATTTTCCGTCGGCCTGATCCTGGCCATGCAGAGCGCTTATCAGCTGGAGCGATTCGGAGCGACTATTTTTACCGCGGATCTCGTGGCTGTGGCTCAGACCCGCGAGCTGGGTCCTTTGATGACAGCGATCATCGTAGCCGGACGTTCCGGTTCAGGCATAGCCGCTGAGATCGGTACCATGAAAGTCGGCGAAGAGATCGAGGCCCTGCAGTCGATGGGTTTTAATCCCGTCAAATTTCTGGTGGTACCCAAGCTCCTGGCCTTGGCGGTAATGCTGCCCTGCCTCACTGTTTTGGCTGACTTCGTCGGCATAGCCGGAGGAGTCTCAATAGCTGTATTCAGCCTGGATCTCGGATTCATCCGTTATATAAACCGGACGATTTTTGCTCTGGTTTTCAAGGACATGATAACCGGTCTGATCAAAAGCTTCGTCTTTGCGGTTCTGGTAGGACTCACCGGGTGTTACATGGGTTTTATGGTGGAGGGAGGAGCAGAGGGAGTGGGGCGCAGAACCACCCAGAGCGTGGTGGTGTCGATCTTTTTGATTATCCTGGCGGATGCTTTTTTCACGGCTGTGTTTTACTACCTGTGGTAGACAGTTGGATTCCGAGAAGAAAATAGAGAACATCATAGAGGTAAGAAATCTGGTCGCCTCTTACGGTGAGCGGGTGATTCTTGACCGAATCAACCTTCAGGTGCGCCGCGGGGAAACCCTGGTGATTCTGGGAGGCAGCGGCAGTGGTAAGAGCACCCTTCTCAGACACATGATCGGGCTTCACCGGCCGGTTTCGGGTGAGGTTTTTCTCAAAGGAAAAGACATCACCAAACTCAGTGAGGAGGAACTTTCCAAGATCCTACGTAAGGTAGGGGTAGTGTTCCAGAGCTCGGCGCTTTTTAATTCTCTCACGGTAGGGGACAATGTGGCGCTGCCGTTGCGGGAGCACACCAGGCTTGAGGAGTCGACCATCCAGATCATGATCAAGATAAAGCTCGATATGGTGGGCCTGTCGGGTTGTGAAAACTACATGCCGAGTGAGTTGAGCGGCGGAATGCGCAAGCGGGCGGCCTTTGCCCGGGCTATTTCCATGGATCCCGAGATCCTGTTCTGTGATGAACCCTCAGCAGGTTTGGATCCGATTGTGGCCGCGGGACTTGACCAGCTCATCCTGAAGTTGAAAAGAGCCCTGAAGATGACCATCGTGGTGGTGACCCACGAGATGGCCTCGATGTATACCATTGCCGACCGGGTGGTTATGCTCCACGGGGGAAAGATTATTTTCTGTGGTACGGTGGAAGAATTCAAGGCATCGGATAATGAACGAGTGCGCCAGTTTATTGAGAGAAGGCCTGCTGAATACGGGGAATACGAGCTGGGCCGTTATGCGCGCGCTTTGACCTCGAGATAATTCCACTGTGTGTATTAAATTCTTTTTCAAACTCTTAGAGGCACAATGAGAAATTCCCGCTACCGTTCATCAGAGATCAAGGCTGGTATCTGGATTTTCATTTCCCTGGTTATTTTTACCGGTTTCATGGTGAGCATAACCGGATCCAGGTTCTGGAAGGAGATGGATCATTACCGGGTGAGGCTTAAGTATGTAGGAGGACTTGAGATCGGTTCCCCGGTGCGCATGGGCGGCTTTCTGGTAGGCAAGATAAGTGATGTGAAATTTCTTCCGGCTGCTGAAAGCGGGCTCGAGCTTACTCTGGAGGTGAGGAAAGGGTTGCCGATCAAGGAAAATACAGTGGCTTATTTGAGTTTTATCTCCATAACCAGCGAGCAGCACTTGGAGCTAGAACAGAACCCGGAACCCGCCCCGTTGCTTTCTCCCGGAGACCTCATCCCCAGCAAAGAACTCACCACCATGGATGATGTGATGGAGCAGATAGGGTATGTGGGGGATACCCTGCGGGTGATTTTAAGCCGGGTTCATTTGTTGCTTAAGCCGGAGAACATCGCCCGGGTGGACTCGATCATCGCCGGTATCATTGGCCTTATCCAGGAAAATTCCTCCGAGGTTACCGCGTTGCTGGCCAGCGCCCGCCGGAGCATGGAAGAGATCGATACCCTGATCAACAGTCTGGACCATATCGTGGATGTGAATGATACTCTTCTCACCCGTCTTCTGGCTCAGACCCGCGAGGCTGTGGATCAGGCCACCGCCACTATGGCCGGGATTCACACCACGGCGGAAAATGTGGACCATCTGGTGCTCAGTAACGCGGGCAATCTGATGCGGATTCTGGATAACCTGAGCCGGGTGACCGAGAATCTCAAGGAGTTCTCCAACACGATAAAGGACAATCCCTTTCTGCTGATCCGGGCCATATCCCGTAAAAAGCGTAAGCTCAAGCAATAGCTAGAACTTTCATCTGCAGATGGTGTATATTTAAAAGGAAGCGATAGCCTGGTTTATTCGTGGAAGGATCAACTTTAGCCACAGACACTGTTTGAGTTTGTGGCTTGTTTCATAACTTAAGCTCCAAATAAGGTGGCCGGTATCCATGTCTGAACCCAAAGTGGTTACATTCGTGAAAGACGATGAGGTTTTCCATGCGCCTGATCAGCTGCCGGTGTTGCCGCTCAGGGATGTGGTGGTTTTCCCTTATATGGTGATTCCACTCATGGTGG
>QNCA01000372.1 GCA_003644325.1 Planctomycetota bacterium | reverse complement strand
TCAACGATATGAGTCGAGGGCAGGTCGCGGGCCACCTTCAGGTAACCCTCGATTACCTTGCGATGGAAAGTCTCTCCGCGGGCCTCTATCCTGTCGGACTCCGCCTTCCTGCGCTTGCGGGCGGTGTCGTAGGCGGCGTCCAGGACTATCTGCACATCCGGCCGGATGTTCTCGACGACAAACTTGCCCATCGTCCAGGCAAGGTCCACACCCAGCCCGCAGGCGTATCCCTGATAGACGACGCTGGAGAGCAGAAACCTGTCGCATACCACAAATTTACCTTCCGCCAGCGCGGGCCTTATCACCTCGTGCACCAACTGCCCGCGGCACGCCATGTAGAGCATCAGTTCGGTCTGCATGGACATGTTCCGGCACGCCGGGTCCAGGAGTATCTTTCTTATTTCCTCGCCCACCTGCGTACCGCCGGGCTCCCGCACGAGGAGGGTCGGCCGGTTTGCCAGACGTAAATGTTCGCACAGCATCTGCGCGTGTGTCGTCTTGCCGCAGCCGTCGGCGCCTTCGATAACGATGAACTTGCCGCCCTTGGTCCCGTCGGATGAATCCACGCCACGCTCCACACTGGAAAATTGCTTATATTTTTTCTTGACGATGTCGATTTATGATTATAGCATTGCCGCCTTTCCGAGCAAGTCCAAAAGGGGCAGAGGGAGCATGTAAGAACCCTGGGCACTGCCGGCACGGTGACTGTCACCATCTACGAGCCGGCCGCTCCTTCAGAGCGTCTGCGCTCCGTAATTCGGGTCTGACCCAGCCTGCCCGTACGGGTCGCTCGCGCCACCTACCCCCAACCTTTACGGGCGGATGGGTGAACTTGACCTTTGGGCGAAGATATGTTAAGATAAAATTATAATGAAGGGGAGATGTGAGGAAGCGGAGGATGTGCTAAGATTTCCCGGACATTTCCTCTATTGCCCTGGAGATGACAAATGGCAGAAAGGCTTCACGATGAGCGGCTTGCCGTGATATTGCCCGACCTGAACGGCCTGCCGTTGGAAGAGGTCCGCGACAAACTGGCAAAGACCTTCTCCATCCTCAAGTCCACCGCCGCCACTATAATCCAGTCCGCGCCCATCGTCCTCCTGGAAGACGCCTCGGCGGACGAGGCGCGATTTCTGAACGAAAAGATCGGCGTACAGCTCATCACCAAGCCCGTAAGCAGCCTCAACGGGACCCTGCCGAAACTCTCCTGGTCCGAGCGTCCATCGTTTGACATAATGCGTACGGGGCCCATGGAGCAGGCGTCCGGCGAAGGAGAATTCGGCCCGGTGCTGTATGTAGAGAACAACGCCGGCGTGAGGCAAATGGTCTTTGAGAAAGCCGGGGGCGCCGCTTCCGGCGCGGCCCCCGCCCAAACGGCCACCGCGACCGAGACGGCTCCCTTACCGGAGACCGCGGACACGCCCCGGGACGCCCTGAAAGCGAAACCGGAGCGCAAGGCCGTGTTCGGCGGCAAGTCGGACTCAAACGACATCTTCGTCTATAACATCTTCATTGCGAAGGTCACATCGGAAGGCAAGCGGCAGCGCGCAATCGAACTGATAAGCAAGGTGAGGGGCATCTCAACGCTCGAAGCCGAGGAACTGATGAAGCGCACCATCGTACCCGTCATCAAGGGCGTAACAAAAGCCGAGGCCGACGAAATCCAGAAGATGTTCGCCGAAAGTAGAATCGCCGTACAGGTGCTAAAGAAGAAGAAATGACATCGTCGCCCCAAGGGGCCTGCCTTACGTGACAAGGGGCATTCCGACGTTGATGTGGTTTGTGAAGAGCCAGGGGGCGCCGTCCAGGCGGGCCTCGACGCGGTAGGCGCCCGGCGGCGGGTCGCGCAATTCCATCTCTCCCGTTACCTCCGTCATGACCGTCTCTCCGTTGCGGACCAGTTTCATCTCGCACACGCACGGACTTTCAATGCGCAACGCCTGAGCGCCGCCATTCAGCCATGCCCCCACGCCGTGCCCGCCGTCGCCGCTCTCGGCGAAAAAGCGGAAACCATCGGGAGGCGCTATGGCGTTGTTGGCGAAATATGACCTGCCCGCCGATATCGCGGCAAGCAACCGGGATATGTCTTTCGCAACGTCGCCGGTGAACGGCTCTATCTCCACGTGCGTGAGGAGCCGCCGGAAGAGGTATTCGTACGGGAAGACCCGCACACCGAAGAGGGGGACGTGGCGCGCGTGGTTGTCCAGGGAGCCGATGCCCGCTATGCGCCGCTTCCGGTTGAGCGCGTCCCATGCCGCCAGCAGTTTCACGTCCGGCCCGCCCAGGCTGTGGTCCGGGTCGCGATACTGCTCCCTCAGGCGGCTCAGGCGCAGGCCCTTTACCCAGTCGTGCATGTAGGTCCAGATTTCCATCCCGTGAAAGGTCCCCTCGGGAAAGCGCTTCCATCGCCGGTGCGCAATCGCCAGCCAGGGCTTGAAGCAGCCTGCGGGATGGGCGATGATGGACTTCCCTCCGTCCCTGTCTATCCGCTCAAGTTTTTCGGCAAAGGTCAGGCCCCTGTAAGGCTCGTGGGAATCGACGCCGAGCGCGAGGAAATGCTTCTTGCCGAACATGCGGGCCTTCATCTCGACGCCATAGACCACCAGCAGGTTGCCGTGCCGGCCCTGGAAGGCATGCTGCTCGGGCCGGAGTTTGTCGTGGTCGGTGATGATGAGATAGTCCAGGCCCGCGGTCTGCGCGGCAGAGATTACGTCTTCGACCCTGCCGGACCCGTCGGAGTAATTGGAATGGACGTGTATGGCACCTCTGCAGGTTTTACCGGTCGGCATGCGCCGTGCCCTCTGTTATTGACTCAAGTTGACTGACTTTTTCTGGATGATGGTGGGCGCTTGATTATAGTCTGCTGTTTCACAACACCTTACGGTGACAGTCACCAATCTACGATCCGTTCCGACAAAGTCGGAACGGATCCGTAATTGGTGACAGTCACCGAGGTTAACAAAAACTCAGTCAACTTGAGTTATTGAG
>QNCA01000371.1 GCA_003644325.1 Planctomycetota bacterium | reverse complement strand
TGGTGAGCACCTGCCTAGGCCCATCCCCCTCGATGCTCAGAACCTTGCACATAAGGCACCTACCGCTCTCCTTCCTGTACCTCTGGATCGCCTTCACCTCCTCTTCTATCCTGGGGGGGATCCTAGGGAAGGTGACGAGGTCGAAGTGGGCGTGCTCGACCCCAAGCTTCCTCCCGTAGTTCGCAAACACCCCGACGTAGGAGACCCCCTTCTTTCCGTAGAGCCACTTGACCATGCTCTGGACGGCCATCAAGGCGTTCTCCCACTGCTCCAGCTCCATCTCGTGAAAGCCCACCGCATGCTTGGGGGTTGCGACCACCACGTAGTGGTACCCGTAGGATGGCTCCATGTAATGGGGGTAGTCGCTGTAGGTCTGGGGAGGGTTCGGGTCCGATATCGGGTTCCTGCACCTGAACGCCCTGGTGCTCCAGTCCCTGACGTACTCGCCGTCCTCGTCGCTCTTCTTCGTAAGCGCCCCCTTCTTCGATACGAGCACCAGGTCGGCCGGACCGGAAATTTCTTCGTTCCCGGGGCAATAAGGGCATTTTTCATATTTTTCGGCCTTCCTCCCTAGGATCACGGAGAACCTGTTCATAAAGTAATCCATCCTTAACTCCATGGGCGATCATAACACGCTCTTCGGATTTAAAGCTTAAGCCCGATCAAAACTCAAAAAGTTTTTTCAACCTTGTCAAATTTTAGGATTGTAGGTGAAGTTAAGCCCCTAAAGATAGCGAATGGCAAATGGGCAAGGCATCCTTGGTCCTGGAGATACATCACGGGTTCTCCATCAACCCAAACTTTCCCTACGAGAGGATCGACAGGATCAGCAGGGGGCTTACCGTGATGAACCGGTACTTCGACGCGAAAAGGATAGAGGCGGAGTTCAAGAAGTACGCCGAGTCCTGCTACCTGCCGTTCTTCAAGGAGCTGGATGAAGGCGAGCTCGATTTCAGGTTCTCCCTGGCGCTCACCGGGACCTTCCTGGAGCTGGCTTCGAAGTACGCGCCCGAGCTCACGGATCGGCTGAAGAGCCTGGTGAAGAAGGGCGCGATCGAGCTGGTCTCCACCACTTACTACCACTCGATAGCCTCCCTGAGCCAGTTCATGATGAAGGAGTTCCTAGGCCAGGTGCTGGAGCACAACGCCACCCTTTCCAAGCTCTTCGGGGTCGAGCCCAAGACCTTCATGAACACGGGCATGATATACAACGACGCCATCGGCAAGCTGCTCACGAACAGATTCTCACACACGATAGTCGCGGATGGCAGTGCCGGGATCTTCAAGCCCTACGGCGGAAGAGGGCCCAAGCTGCTGATGAGGCACCGAGAGCTCTCTAGGGAGCTCGAGGAGAGACTCTTACATGGCTCTTTCGACCCGGAGAGGTACGCCTCGAAGCTCGGAGCCGAGGACGGAATCCCGATCTTGGCCTTGGACCTCAGAGAACTCGCCAGGAGGGGTGGGAAGGCATCGGGCTTGATCGGGCTGGCGAGGCAGGGGATCGATTGGATCACGGCTTCGGAGATAGACGAAGATGGAGGGGAGCTTAGCGTGCCCGAGATCGACACGATCTCGAAGTACGACGGCTCCAGGCCTTGGCTGAGGAACGAGTTGCAGAGGATATGCTTCCACAGGCTCGTGTCCATGCTACCTTACGTCATGGAAACGAAGGAGCGGGCGGTCCTGAGGATATACCGCCTCATCCAGGATGCGGATAACTTCCTGCAGATGTCCGGGCCTCGCTCCCTGGGCTTCTTCTCCGCCTACAACTCCATCATAACCGACTTCGAAGGTAGGGTCGCCGCCGTCGCCTACAAGGCCAAGGCGCGCGGGATCGGGTTAAAAGCTAATTAACCTCGCCCCCATCCCTCGACTATGAAATTACTGTACGTGCTCTTGGACGGGGTCGGGGACAGGCCCGAGCCCGAGCTGAACTACCTGACGCCTTTGGAGGCCTCGATCACCCCGAACCCGGACGAGCTCGCCAGGAGGGCCAAGATGGGCTTGGTCCATCCCGCGGGCAGGGGGATAGCACCCGAATCCGATCTCGCCGTCTTCGCCATGCTCGGGTACAGGTTCGATAGGTACTTCGGGAGGGGGATCGTCGAAGTCGTTGGATCGGGCCTCGAATTTAGAAACGGGGAGCTCGCTTTGAGGGCGAACTTCGCAACCGTCTCGGATGATCTCACCCTGCTGGACAGGAGGGTTGGGAGGAGCCTTAGCGACGAGGAGGGCAGGTCTCTGGCGGAGGCCATAAATTCCTCGGTCAGGTTCGAAGACCCCAAGGCCTACTTCAGGTTCAAGCACACCGTATCTCACCGTGCCGCCCTGGTCATAGGCTACGAGGGCGTCGAGCTATCCGACGAGATATCCAACACCGATCCGGCCTACAGGAAGGTCGGCGGGATCAGCGTAGCGGAGGAGAAGGTCGAGGGGCTAAAGCTGTCCAAGTGCGTCCCTTTGGCGGATACTTACGAAGCGAGGCTCTCCTCCGAGCTGGTCAACGAATTCACGGAGAAGTGCATGGCCGTCCTCAAGGAGCACGAGGTAAACCGAAGGAGGAGGGAGCTGGGGATGCTGGAGGCGAACGCCATAACCCTCAGGGATGCCGGAAACAGGTTGCCGGAGCTCGAACCGATATGGAAGAAGTTCGGCCTCAGGTTCGCCGGCATACTCGACATGCCGGTGGAGATCGGGGTATCGAGGCTCGTGGGGATGGACGGGTTCAAAGCGGGGGGCATGATGGACTACGAGGAGAAGGTGGATAAGGCGAAGGAGCTCCTCGAAGAGTACGATGCGGTCTACGTCCACCTTAAGGGCACGGACGAGCCTGGGCACGACGGCGACCCCATGAAGAAGAAGGAGGTCATAGAGGAGATCGATTCCCGCTTCTTTTCGAAGGTGCTGGAGCTCGATGAATTGCTCGTCGTAGTATCCGCGGATCACTCGACTCCGTGCTCCTTAAGGGCCCATAGCTCCGATCCGGTCCCG
>QNCA01000370.1 GCA_003644325.1 Planctomycetota bacterium | reverse complement strand
TAACGGGTAATAATCAGGAAAATGCAGCATTTCCATCGGGGTTGTGTGCCGAACGCATCGCGTTGTTTTATGCCAATGCTGAATATCCTGAAGTGCCTGTATCGTTATTGGTGGTTGCTGCCGGACAGAAAAATAATTTGACTGCCGAACCTGCAACACCTTGTGGTGCTTGTCGTCAAGTAATGCTCGAAACGGAACTTCGCTTTAAAAAGTCCATAAAAATTATTATGGTCGGACAAGATAAGATTTTTGTACTTGAAAGCGTTAAAGAATTGTTACCATTGTCGTTTGATCCTGATTTATTGAAATAAATAACTAACTGAAATGTCCGGAATTGTGAAAGTTTTTATTGTTTGTACTTTTCTATTAGTTTCATTTACGGGATTTGGGCAACCTCAAACCATTCAGGATGCGGAAGATTCCTTACGATATTATTTTGACCAATTATTTCAATCTGATGGCACACGGTATTTGAAGAATGATTCTGAAAAAGCAATCTTAAACCGACAAATTGCTGATTTATTACAAGTTACACTGAGTGACGAATCTTCTCAAGATTATAGTTTTGAGAAATTAAATAAGTTATCGAAATTATTTAGTAGCGACAATACTGTTAGAATTTTTACATGGGATACACAATGGAAAAATCATACACACTCATATTATGGTTTTATTCAATATTATCAGAAAAAAAAGAAACGATTGCTAGTTTTTCCGCTAACGGATAAATCAGACTCTATTAATAATTTGCTAAAAGCGACTTTGAAATTTGATAATTGGTATGGTGCTTTGTATTATCAAATGGTTCCTGTAAAATCGGGTGGTAGGATTTATTATACCCTGATTGGTTTTGACCAAAATAATTTATTGGTATCCAAGAAAATAATTGATGTCTTGTATTTTACGGGTGCCGGCAAACCGCGATTTGGAAAACGATTATTTGTTTTGGGTAAGCAAAAACAAAACAGAGTCATTTTTCAGTATTCGGCCCGTGTGGTAATGATGATGCGTTACGACCCAAAATACAAAATGATTGTAGCTGATCATTTGGCTCCCAATTCTGCATCATATATGGGTTTATATCAGTTTTACGGACCTGATTTCAAGTATATTGGTTTTAAATTTGAAAATGGAAAATGGGTTTTACACAATGATATATTGGTGAAAAATCAAAAAAAATAACAATTTTAAAATACTTTACAAATAGTCATGCTGTCCAAGGGACTACTTGGAAGAAACAGGTTTGGAACAACAAACTTTTATGGATTACGAGTTGGAAATTAATAATTATACATTGTTTGGTTATTTGAAAACAATCTTATCTATTACTCCTTCGCCGAATTTTGCACTGATTTTTTCGAGGATGGCTTGCCGCATATAATATAATTCACTTTTTACAATGGCGGAGTCCAAATGGACAAACAGTGTTTTACGGATGATATAAATTTTCTTGGTGCGTTTGGCAATGGTACTGCCCATGGTTTCACCCCATAAGTTGATAATCTTGGCTTTTACCAGTCGCTTATCAGGATCCACATCCTCAATATACGATTGAATAATGTCTTTGACCGAACGGATATTTTTATTTCTAATCATTGCTGGAGGGTTCTACATTACCGTTGATAACTTCAAATAGGGCAGCAGGGATATTTAATTGCGAAACCATTTGTTTAATTCTGTCGGGATGCGTGTCGGTAATAAATATTTGTCCGTAATCTTTTTCAGCCACCAGTTCCATGACTTTGCTAACTCGAAAACTGTCCAACTTATCAAATACATCGTCTAGCAATAAGAGTGGTTTCTTTCCGCTGCCTTGCTTCAATATTTCGTATTCAGCCAATTTGAGAGCAATCAAAAGAGATTTTTGTTGCCCCTGCGAACCAATTTTTTTAAGTGGAAGTCCGTCAATGACAAAATTTAGGTCGTCTTTGTGAATACCAACAGAAGTATATTTTAGGTAACGGTCGTTTTCAAAATTGTTGTGAAGTAATTCTTTCAGTGGTTTTTGAAATAATTGACTACGATATTTAATTGACAATTCGTTTTGGTCGTTAGAAATGGCGGCATAAAACTGATTGAAATAACTTGTTAATGTTTCGGTCATTGTTTTCCGTTTTTCAAAAATAGGCGTACCATATTCAATCAATTTCTGGTCCCATACCTCAAAAAGTCCCATGGAATTAGTATGTGAGAAATCCATTTTCTTCAAAATGGCATTTCTTTGCTTGAGGGCTGTATTGTATTGAATCAGATTGTGTAAATATTCCTTGTCGAATTGTGAGATGATGATGTCCAAGAACCGTCGTCGCAACTCACTACCTTCAGAGATTAAAAAGACATCATTAGGCGAAATCATTACTAGCGGCAGCAAACCGATATGGTCGGAAAGTCGCGGATATTCTTTATCATTTTTCTTGAAAATTTTACGATTATTACGGACATATTTTACCTGAATAGTCTCAATAGAATTGTTTATCTCATAAATGGCAATGGCAGAATAAAAATCATCTTTGGTGCCAGTATTAATTATCAGTTTATCGGGGGTATTAAAAAAACTTTTGGTCAACGAGAGCAGGTAAATAGCATCCAAAATATTGGTTTTTCCTGATGCATTCTGTCCTGTAAAACAATTAATCTTGTCGGAAAATGAAAGTTCTAATTCCCTGTAATTTTTAAAGTTTGTTAAATGTAAACCTTTAAGATACATCTGTCAATCTGTTAGTTTTTAATTAGTTTCGTTGTCTTTATTTTGCCATTTTTTAACGATGTTTTCACGAAATAGATTCCGGTATTTAAGGATGAAATATTTATCTTTTGCGTTTTGGTTTGGTTGCCGGAAAAAGTTTTAATCGTTTCACCTTTAAATGATAAAATGGTAACAGACTTAATATTTTCCGCTGTATTTATCGTAACATCATTTTGTGCCGGATTGGGATAAACAGCAAAAGAATCATTGGCTGCAGGAGTTTTATTTCCTACATAAGGATTGTAGT
>QNCA01000369.1 GCA_003644325.1 Planctomycetota bacterium | reverse complement strand
TTCACTGTTCTTACACCTTCAACTCTTTGCCGCCGAGCAGCCGCGCTATATTGCTCCGGTGCTTGAAGATTACCAGCAGCGTAAGGAGCACGCACGCCGCCGACAGCAGCACGACGTTCGGCGCAAACGGGCCGCCACGATATAGAAGAAACGCGAACAGAAAATAACTCGCACTGAAGGCCACAGCCGCACAGATTGACCCCAGCGATACATACCGCGAGGCGAGGTACACCAGCAGGAACACCGCGAACGCCGCGAAAAAGGCGAAAGGCGTCAGGATGGCAAACACGCCCGCACTCACGGCAATGCCCTTGCCGCCCCTGAAGCCCAGATATACGGGGAACATGTGCCCCGCTATCGCGGCCAGACCATATATCACCTGAAGGTTGCACTCGCCGATTTCAATCTCTTTCCCGTGCGCACCGGCGAAAAGCCAAAATATAAGCGCCACCGACGCAATCCCCTTAAGGAAGTCCAGCGCGAACACGACGAAGAACCACGGCCGCCCCAGCACGCGCGCGGCGTTGGTGGCGCCGATGTTACCGCTGCCCTCCCTGCGGATATCCACGCCCTTCATCTTCCCCGCCAGCAACCCGAAGGGCGCCGCCCCCAGCAGGTAGCACACCACCGGTCCCGCTATGTAATGAATCAGCGGCATATCGTAACCATCACGAATCGCGGAAGCGCAACATCTCTGTCACGGATATTATATATCAAGGGAATCCGATGCAAGGGAAAAGCGACCCATACGGGCAGGCTGGGTCGCTCGCGCTTCCTACTCACATTTCCGACGCACGCCGGGGCGACAGAAAAAGAAAATCTTCACCTTGCAACATCGCACTTCGTACGTATAATCTCACGGAATCACGCCGGGCGAGAGCGTAGTTTGAATATTTCGCCGGGAGTTACTTCTAATGTCTTGGGCGTGTTTAGTAGCGAAACGGCTTCGTCGGGAAGTGCCGACGGGTTTTTGACAATCCGAAAGTTTAGAAAGGATGAGCGATGAAGCGACTGCTAGTGATGGCGACGGTTGCCGCAGTAATCGTGGCGGGCACGTGGATCGGCGACTCCAGGAGCGTGCTTGCCGACGAGAAGGGGCCGGATGTGGAAGAACTGATGAACGACGCCGCGGAGACGCTGAATGAATACGGGATGTCGGGATTCTGGCGCGCCGAATACTTCCTGAGCAAGGTGAAAAAGCGTGATACCCAAGACCTGATCGCCGGCCTGAGCGACAAGGACATCCTCTTTAGAATGGCCTGCGCGGTGCGGCTGCTGGAAATGTACACGGACGATGGAAGCAAACACGCAACGCGGATGATGGACAAGGCCGAGCCGCTGCTGCTGAAAATCGCAAGGGACAAAGACGAGGATGCGCCGGTTCGGTCGCTTGCCGTGGACGTGCTGGCCCGCTGGGGGCGGATGCGGAACGGCAAGGCGCTCCTGAAAATCGCGCGTGACAAGGACGAAGACGACTCGGTGCGCTTTGCCGCAGCCGCAGCCGCAACCGCCCTGAGCGAGGAACTCGGCGAGGACGAGTTGAAGTTCATGCGCGGGCTGCTCGATAGCGAGAACTCAAGGTTGCGCTTCCGGGTGGCGGTCGCACTCTATACCATGAGCGCATCCAAAAGCGCGCCCAAGATAGTGAGGGAATGCCGCGACCGGGCTGCGAACATCCTGCAGGAGTATCGCCGCGAGCCTTCCATCGAGGGTCTGCTTGCCAACCAGATTCTGAAAAACGTGGAACTGGCGGTCGCGCTCGGCAGCATGAAAGGAGTGAAGCCCGAAGAGGTGACCGACGAGATGATAGATAAGTTGCAGGCGGAGTACGACAATCTCTTCGCGAAGGCCGAGACGATAACAAGCAAGGTAAAGGGGGTGCGCGCTTTTGCGAGGCAGATTGCGAAGAAAGTCAAGAAACAGCGGGAGAAGAAGCCGGAACTCCCGCCGGACATCAACATGCTCTGGAGGGTGCTGGTGGACAGCGGCAAGCCGGACGCGAAGCCCGAGTCCAAACCCGCCGAGGAAAAGATAGAGAGACAGTTTGACGCCGCGCTGGAGATGGTTCGCGGCGGAGACATAGACGCCTTCTGGGACGCCTGGCGCAAACTGGTGCGCCTGGACAGGGACGCCTCGGAACTGCTCGGGGCCGGCATGGAAGAGGTCGGCGTGCTTGAACGGATTGTCTCCGCCAGCGCAATTCTGGCGATATACGACAAACCGGCGGACGCCGCCGAAAAGAAACTCAAGGCGGACGCCCAAGCCTTGCTGTGGAAGGTCATCAAGGACGAGCAGGAGACCTCGGAGGTACGCCACCTCGCCACCAATGCACTGGGCAGATTCGGCGGCCCGGAGAACAGCGCGCAACTGCTGGAATACGCCAAGATGGCGTTCGACCCATTCGTGCGGCTGAGCGCCATACGCGGCGCGTACTTCATGACCGGCAAAATGCTGGGCAAGAACTTCCTGCACGAGAAACTGGAATCCAACGACCTGGACGTAAAGGCGTGGGCCATCATCACGCTGTGCGAGATGGGCGATTATGAAAGCGCGCGGAACTACTTCGACGACCTCAAATACGAGCCCACCCCGCGCGGCCGCCTTATCCGGGAATATATAAAGGCCGACAGACTGACGAGAAAACTGGCCTTGCTCTATCTGGGCGGGCCGAAACTGGAACACGCCGCGGAACTGAAGATAGAAATCGAAAAGACCAAGCGAGAAATCGAGGCGCGCAGCCGGGAACTCGAAGAGGCCGCAAAAATGGCCCGGGACGCCATCGCAGGCCTGCAAGATGAAAAAGAGCGCGACCAGGCGCTGGACTACGTCGAAAGCATGCTCAAAATACCGGGCGAAGAAGAAGTCCCCGAAAACAGCGAGGCCCCGGAAGAAGGCGGCTAAGAGAGAGGCGGACGACCTCAACGGCGACGGGGACTTCCTTGACGCCAATGAAGTCATCTACTATCATACCAACGTTCAAGGCAACGTTGTCGCGC
>QNCA01000368.1 GCA_003644325.1 Planctomycetota bacterium | reverse complement strand
TTGCCATTGGCGACCTCCTGTGGTAACAGTTTTTCACGCATTTTAACATGCGTGTCAAGGTCGCCATTTTTATTTTGTGTGTCGCGGCAAGGGCGGGGTCAAAATCGCGTCTTCGCCGCAAGCCGCATTCGTAACCCGCCAAAAGACGTCCCTCCGGTGGGGTAAAGAGAATCTTCATCTCCGCTCCATTCCGCTCCATCCCTTTCAACAGGCCGCATCCCAAACAGCGCAATTGGCTTGGAGGGCCAAACGCTTTGACTTGGTACGGGCGGGTGGCTAAAATCATGGCCCGGCCACGGGCGTTGATAACAATGCGAGGGACAATGTTCAGGAGATATTAACATGCAGCATCGCTTTCTATGGCTTGTCGCGGCGGGGATTGTCGCGTCTGTCTGGCTTCCCGGCTGCGGTGATACGCGGACGGGGCTCCCGCAGAATGAAGTTGACGAGATGAGGAGTGAACTCCTCAAACTCGCCGAGCGCGCCGATTTCCGTTTTGAGCATCGCTCTTATGCGGAGGCAAAGAAGGACTACGAGCAGGTTGTGAAAAAGGCCGGGGAATTTCTGTATTACGGGGAACGCGATTCCGGGATTGAGGCGATGCTGGAAAGGGCGAAGCAGAGGTTGGAGAGCGAGGAGATGGCCGAGGGGCTCCTCGGCAAGATACGCATCGGCGGCCGTTGGGTGGACCCCGCTGCGTATTATGTGGCGAAGTCCGCCGAACTGAGAGGGCGGGCGGATAATGCCCTGGCCAAAAGGATGATTGAGCTCCGGGACGCCCTGCTGGAGTCTCCGCCGGCGCCGGGAAGGGTGCTGGAGAGCAAGGAGGCGAAAGTAATCCTGGAGATCGGCAAAGATGCGACGCCGTTTGTGGCGGAATGGCTGGAGTGCGATGACCGTGAAGCGCAGAAAACGGCGCTTTCGTTGCTGGACGCACTGGAGGACAATGAGAAGATAATTTTTTCCGCTGCACTGGCGCACCTCGGTTCGAACTCGCCGTCAATCGTAAGGCAAAGTATAAGGCTTTTGAGCCGGTTTCCGTGCGATGAAACCGCCGCCGCCCTGGTTCCGCTTCTGGACGGAAGCGACAAAAAGATTCTGAACGAAGCGGTCATAACCCTTTGCGAAACGAAGACGGAACTGGGCCGCCGCGTGCTGTTCGAGAAGGCACGAGGGGCATCGAAATTCTCGCTGGTTCGCCAGGTGGTGCTGGAGCACATATACCTGTTGAACAGCCGCGAGGCTGTGGAACTCCTGGCGGATGCCGTAAAAGAGGCCGCCGAGGACGCAAACCAGGCGTATATCAAGAGGGTCGCCACGGAATCATTGCTGAAAATGGATATGCCCGAGGCGCTGCCGGCATACACGGACATACTTCAGGGGGCCGGCAAATCTGACAGGAAGGCGGTTATAAAAATACTCGAACGTATCAGGGATGCCTCCTATGCCCCCGCTGGAGACGCGGTGGCCAGGGCCTTCACGCTGTTCAGCGACGACCGGGAGATCGCGGAACTCGCGGTGGATGTCATGGAAAAGATAGCCGATCGCTCTTCCATTAAATCGCTTATAAACATGGTCCTGGCGATGGATATCAAGATGGGGGATATGGCCCAGGAATTGGACGCGGAAAGCATTTTCGCGCGAATCACCAACATCATCAAAAGGGTAAGGGATAAGGATACGGCGGATAGATTTATAGACCTGCTCAGTCCCTACCAATCGCCGGAAACCGTCGCCAGGGCGACGCACGCGCTCGGGGTGCTTGAGGATGAATCGGCCGTGCCGAAACTGTGGGAGGTCTATCAGTCCTCAAGTAACACTATGGTGAAAACAGCGGTCGTGAACGCGCTGGCCAGGATAGGCAGCCCTGCGTCGATGGAGCGAGTCGCGCTCGTCATCAAGACCGAACCCCCGGGCGACGTGCTTAAGTATGCCACGGAGCAAATGCCGAAGGTGGTGGTGAACCCGCATGCGTTCGAGGCCCTTTTCCGGAAACTCGACGGCGCCGCGCCGGAGACCGTCAGGGCGCTTTTCGACACAACGGTCCGGCACAGGGGAGACATGGCCCTGGTTGCGCTGTTGATTACCGCGCGCATGGAAGAGGACTACCTGCGCTACGAGGCGCTCCGCGCACTGGCTCCCTTGAAGGATGAACTCACCGGCGAACAGGCTGAAGTACTGACCATGATACTCCAGGAGAATGTCGTCGGCCTGCAGGGCGAACTCGACGTGGCCAAGGTCGGGGAGGCATTCGACTGCCTTAAGATGTACGTCGATAGCGCGATGCCCGTTTTCCTGACATCGGTAAAGGCTCAGCACTGGCCCCTGCGGTATTACTCCGCACGGGCGCTCGCGGCGGCCTCGGCGGAGTCGGTGGGTAAACACCGTGCCGAGATACGAGCCATATATAAGAAATTGGTAGAGAAGAATGACTATCTGACGGCGCTCTGGCTGGCCCGGTGTCTGAGACTGCCGGAGGAGGAGCAGGAAAGAATAATCAAGGCCCACGAGGAGCGCCTCAACAAACTCCTGGAATCGACCCCCGCGGGCGTGGGGCTGAATGTCTCGTTGAAAGATGTTAAGGAAAAACTCGGCGAAGACTTCGCGGCGGTCGGTCCCGAAGGCTCAACGGCGCACTACCTGCACTACCGGTCGCTCGGTCTGGTATTCGCCCTCACGCAGGACCGCGAATCAAGGGAACAACGGGTGCGAGGAATCGGTTACATGAAGGGCTTCAAGGGGGATGTCTTCGGTGTGAAGATAGGGGATAATTTCAGCAACATTCTGATGATAGCCACCCCTCTGGGCGGAGATGTCTCGCAGGGCTTGCGGTATTACGAGGAACTCGACGCCTTCCTGGGCCATGACCCCGCGAGGCGCAGAACCGTTTTCTACACACTTAACCGTGACCGTACCATACGCTATGTTGCGGAAGTCAGCCACAATGCCGATGAAGAATTCGGCAGGGAATTCAAAAAGGTCCTCAATGCCGTCCGCCTCG
>QNCA01000367.1 GCA_003644325.1 Planctomycetota bacterium | reverse complement strand
TAGACCTGCCTGCCCCTGAGTCTGTAGACCTCCTCGCGGTTCCAGCTTCCATCGTTTTTCAACACGGGTTCTATTTGGGAACTTTCCTGGATCAGCGCCTCATTGCAATAGGTCAGCATCGGCCCCATGCCGGTCAATATCACCGCCTTAGCTGGAAAATCGTATTCTTTTAAGCTCGCTCTCAGTTGCAGGATCTCCTTCCGGCTTAGGTAGTCATCTATCAGAGAGCCCCAGGCCGGCTTGAGCACCAGCTTTCTTCGCCCGCTTTCCCCGCCTTTGAATTCCAGGGTGAATACCGCAGAAGAAACAATCAGCACTGCAACAACGAGCAATTGGATTCTGGAAAACCATCTTTCCAACAGCAGCAGGGTAAAGGGAACAATCGGAATGAGATAGGCGGTTTCATCGGCATGAAGCAGATAGAGTGCGCTGAAAAGGATAACAGTGGTGATTTCGAGGACAAATAAGGGTGAACGATTCTTCAGCCGGGTGGTGATTGAAGCGGATATTTTATTTCTGTTGAGAACTAAAAGAACCAGGATTGCTCCAGTTGCCAGGGGGCCGAAAAGCCCAATGGCTCTATAAATTGCAAAAGCCAGATAGGTGAGAGGGCCCAGATTGGAGTCCGGGATATTAAACATGGAAAAGCCGACTTTTTCGAATATTGGAATGTAGAATACAATAGCGGTCAAAAGACCGATCAAGGGGTAAAAGAGAGCTCTGGAGCTTTTCAGCTTGAGCAAGCTGTAAATCCCCAGGGGGATGGCGAAAAGGAGGTTGGAAAGGCGGAAACCGACAGAGAATCCCAGCAGGACAAAAGCCCAGAAGAACCTGGATTTCACTGCACAGACACAGGCGCAAAGCATAAGCGCCAGGCCCGGCAGATAGTCCATTGTGGTTGCGGCATTGAGCAGGATTATCGGAGTGAGGGCGAAAAGAACCTTCAAAAGAACACTTGGGCGCCTTCCCTTCGCCAGGAGGCTGAATGACCAGACACAGAGAAGATAAAAAGAGAAAACCAGCAGGTTGGAGCCGAGATGGCCTGCCCGGGGTACTATGAGAGCCAGAAGATACTCAAACAGCGGATTACCCGGCAGCCTTGAGGGGGTGTATTTTCCTGTGACTGCAAGTCTTTCAGCCGCTACTGCCGCTCTGGCTGCATCCTGGTCCATCCCGTAGTTCAGCACGAGACGGGGCGCTGTAGCCAGGAGCACCGCGGCAACCAGCACGGCGAAGCTGATTGCTTTGCCGAGAGGCGTTTTAGCTTCCACAAATTCTTTCATTCTTCTTCGCCCGGGTGGATTTGTGGGGGGAGAACCCTCGGAAGACCTGTTTCAACCAAAGAAGATGCAGCTTGGCCGATTACCCGAGAAGGTTGAACCGCCTACTCAGTAGATTGGAAAAAAGGCGAATTATCGTTTTTTCGTCTTTTGGGAGAAAGGCGGAGATTCAAACAACTGAAAAAGAAACCACACCGCGCAAGCCACCATAAGCGGTTCAACCGGAAGTTTGTACCTTGAGTTTTCCCCGAATTCCATCAATGCTTGCAAAAGTGCGGTCAACAAAACCAGGGCGTAAATGGAAAACAGTTTGAAATCAAAGCTGACAATCTTTCGCACCCGGATATAGAGGAGGTTGAGAAAAGGCCAGGCCAGGAAAATCATCGTGCAGCAAAGATAAGCCAGGACAAATGCACTTACCAATAAAACCATCGGAATATCTCCTGAGCTTATCACTGCCCGGATACCCCCCTGGTTGGTATACCAGGCGGGAAACCAGAATTTTCCGAAGCCTCCGGCCACACTCTTCAGGTACTTCAGGGGATGGTGCAGGATAAGGTATTCGGATAAAGCAAGCAGGGTGCGGGATAGTTCCACAAAGTTTAACCCGGTCTCCCTCATCAGCTCTTGCCTGGCTGTCCAGATGGTCATGGAAGCAGTTCCGGATTCTTTCAGTCTGGTCTCTCTATATTTGAGGAATATGTTCTTGATCGTATCGTACTTCTCAGGGGCATGCTCTATGAATGCCCCCGTATGGTTCATCAAGTTGTAGCCGGCCAGGGTGGTAACCCCGAAGTAGCCGGTTTTGTGGTAATTGAACCAGCTCCAGCTTCCAAGCAACAAGAACCAAGGTATAATTACGAGAATTGCTTTGGCCCCAGTCGTCTTCTTTCCCGCCGGTTTCGAAAAAAAATGGTACCCGGCAAGCAGAAAGGCAAAAAGAGGTGCCAGGAAAGCAAAAAGGGGCTTAGTGAGCCCGGCAACCGAACCGGTTACCCCTAGAGAAAGCGCTGTTGAGGGCCGAGTTTTCGGCTCGAGGGTTTTGAAGTAGAGAAAAACCGAAAGAGTGATGAACAAAGTAGCGGTTGTTTCTGCAAGCACGGCTCTTTCAATGACAATCTGGGCCGGGTTGAGAGCATAGCTTAAGCCCGCTGCCAGGGCCGCTTTCCGGCTGGGATGAATTTTCTGGGATATCAGAACCAAAAGTACCGAGATAAAAAGACCGGAAACAGCTTGAAAGACGATTATCGCCCCTGTATTGCAGCAGAGCAAAGAAAGAAGGAGAGGATACACCGGGGTCCGGGCCCCGTTATACCGGCTGAAATCACCGGTGGTCAAGATCTCAGCCAACTCCAGGTAACTATGAGAATCCGAGGCCAGAAAAGGGGGGAATAAAAATGCAAACAGAATCCTGGCAGCCACACCGGCAAACAGAACCCAAAGTATTGTTTTGGTTTTCGGCCGCATTTAAATTTTTCAGTAACAGGTTCTCAAGGTATTCCGATGAGCGGGGAACCGGGAGCAAACATCTCCAAAAAAAGAAATCCAGCATCCTTTGTCAAGATTGGCAAGACGGTTGAATTTCAAGGCCCGGGGTGTTAAATCATAAACAGAAAGAGATTTTCAGCAGTCTTATTCACTTTCAGCGAGTGAACTCCGGGATTTTCTCCGGAGAAAATTGAATGAAATCCGCTTGATACCTGGGGCTTCTCCAGTGCAGATT
>QNCA01000366.1 GCA_003644325.1 Planctomycetota bacterium | reverse complement strand
TGGCCAACTCTTCCCTGGGGCTGTCGAATATCTTGTCCTGGGGCATGCTGGATTTCCACATTGCACCGTCTATCGCATACTCGATACCGGTCACGCGCGTGGTTTCCTCCACGGCCAGGCCGGATATCTTGGTGATATTCCTGGCAGTGACGGCCTTCAGGCCGCTGAGCGCGGGCGGCGTGTTGTCGATGATGAACTCCTCGGAAATCATCTCGCATTTAAGCGCGTTGCCGTCGGGATTGCCGGGCTTGTCCGAGGCGACAATCTTTACGCGATACCTGCCTGACGGGAAAAGCCCCGGCTGGATGGGCCATGACGGGACCCGCGCAGGCCCGCTACGGTTGAGCAGTTTCCAGCGCTTCTCGCGCTCTTCCTTGTAATAGACGTGGAATTCGAGGGCGTCGCCGTTGGGGTCGGACGCCTCCCACTTGACCTGCAGGTTCTTCCCGCCGAGTATGCCGCTGCCGTCCGGGCGGGCGTCGTGCATCGGGGGCATGTCCGGGCGGAGGGAGTCATATTCGTCGCCCTCGGCGGGGCCGACTATAATGCGCTGTATTGATGGGCGCAAATTGGCGACCATGTAGGAGAGGGAGATTTCGTCCAGGACCGAGTTCTTTTCTTTCCATATCAGGCGGAACTGTATGAAGCGGCCCTTCGGGCTCTTTATCCGGACGGTCTTGCCGTCGGCGGCCTCGGACCATTTCGACCAGGTGGAGTCCGGGGTTTCGGTGAAGCCGGTGCGTGTCCGGACAGCCAGTTTTCCCGAGGCCCTGTATCGAATCGTACCCCATTTACAGGGATTACCCGCGTCAAACACGCGCGAGGTGTACATGCCCTCCTCGGCAGGCTTGGCGCCGACCTTATAGACGACGCCCGGGCCGCTGGTGCCTATCGCCGCCAGGTGACCCTTGAAAATCTCGAACGTCAGCGCCTGCGGCTCGTCTATCTGGAACGCTGACATCTCTTTCTTTATTATGTCGTATTTGTAAACAAGGTTCTGGCCGACGGTGGCGATGAACATGTTGTCGCCTTCGCCGCGAATGTTCGCGATGAGGCCTTCCGTATTAATCACGGTCTCCAGGTCGCCGTTCTTGTCTATGTGATAGACGGTGCCGCGCGTGTAGCCGCCGGTTGGGCGCTCCAGCGTAACCTCTTCATCCGGGCTGCCGGGCATTTCGCTGAAATAATCGTAGGCTTTGGCGGCTTGGTCGGTGTTATTTACGACCAGGAATATGTCGTCCTGTCGGGCGTATATGGCCCGAATGTCCGTGCCGGGGAAATCGTAGATGACGGTCGGCCTGGGCGCATCCTTTTTCAGTTCTTCGGGCGAAAGTTTGAACAGGATTGCGTTCTGCGACGTGCCGAAGTAAAGCGTTCCGTCCTTGCCAAGCGCCACCGAGAAGATATGGTCCTCGTCGGAGTCGTAGAGCCTGTCGATTTTCTTGCCGTCTTCGGTGATGCGATACAGCCTGCCCGCGGGGCCGGTCGCAACGTAGAGCGCGCCCTTGGGGTCGATGCAGATGTCCCAGATGTAGAGTTCGCTCAATATGGCGAATTCGGCCGCCGTCCCGTCGGGGGATATCCTGATGATGCGGCCGCTCGGCAGCAGGGCGGCGTAGATATTGTCCCGCGAGTCCGCCGCCATGCAGGTAACGATAATGTCCGTGGTGTATTTGTCGTCGAGTTTGATGCGCTCGAGTTTGTCGCCCTTGAGCCTGTAAATGGCGGCGCCGGTGCCGGTCCCGAAGTACACTACCCCCTTGCCGTCGATGGCGCTCGACCACAGCGCCAGCGATTCTGCGTCTTCGGCTTCTATTTTCTTGAACTCGCTGTTCAGGCGAATCTGCCCCTTCGACGACATGGAAAGGTTCTTCATCTCGCCTGATGAGAATGCCTGCGGATCCTTGAGCGTCCAGATGCTGCTGCTCACGGCGCCCGCCCGGGGGGCGAGAGCCGCCACGAGCGTGAGAGCGGCGAATATCCTTGCGACTGTCATGGGTTACTTCTCCTTTCTTGTAATCTTCAGGTGAACGGTCCCCCCGCCTCCGACAACCCAGTTAAACTCTTTGACAAAACGCTTCACGTCCGGTTTGACCGTGGTGTCCTTTTCCGCGACGGACTTGAATTGCTCTATGATCGAGGGCGGGAGTTTCTTCAGTTTCCTGCCCTTGTAGCGTATTCCTTCGGAGTCGTAGTAGATGCTTGCTATGACGGAGTGAGGTTTGAAAAGGTCGCGGGCGGTGTCCAGCATCTGCTGCACATCGTTCGCGCCCTTTCTATATATGTCCCAGTACGTCTCATAGTTGGCGGTATAGCCTCCTTCAACGTACAAGGTCACCGAATCGCCCTTGATATCCTCCGGGATTTTCACCTTTATCTGTTCCCACCATTCGCCCTTTTCGTACCCTTTGAGTTTCAACTTCAGTGTCACTTCTTCGCCCGGCTTTACTTCTTTCACGTCGGTTTTTACCTTCTCAACATTGGCGACGCGAAATTCGCGCACCACGTCGGCCGTTATTTCTATGCTCTCCAGCGACACACGCTTGTTCGGATTGTACAGGATGTTGCCCAGCACGC
This sequence comes from Planctomycetota bacterium, assembly GCA_003644325.1. GTDB lineage: Bacteria > Planctomycetota > B129-G9 > B129-G9 > B129-G9 > B129-G9. The sequence continues at coordinate 432 of QNCA01000366.1, read as the reverse complement.
GCATGGAGACCCCGGGGTCGTATATTTGCCCGTAACCCACGTACGAGTCCCACGTGGTCAGTTCATCGTAATCCTTGAATTTTATCTTTGTCCGGATGAAAACGGTTGCGTCCCCGAGATTCGGCAGGGATGACGAAATGGCGCTGCCTATGCAGTATTGCAGGAGTTGTGGAAGCAGCGATTCGTTGTTGAGCGCCTCCATCTTGAAGGTCTTGTATCCGGTCTTGCCTTCTTCGCGGGTCTTCTTAACGGCCGTCCTTATCGTTACCGGGATCATCGGCACGAAGTCCTTTTTATCGGTGACCACGCCGGATATCCCCGGCGACTGGTCCCGCGTCAGCACGCCTATCTCTTTGGTCGAGCCGGCGAGCTTGAAGGAGTTGTAGAGGCTGGTCATGATGGTTGTGACCTTGCCCAGCATCAGCGGCATGT
>QNCA01000365.1 GCA_003644325.1 Planctomycetota bacterium | reverse complement strand
GGCACCAGCAGAAACGTCGCCCCGAAGACCGCCTGAACGAGCGACGCGACCAAGAGCAGGAACCCCAGGAGCAGCCACACGTATATCAGCGGGAACATGACCAGATTGGCCGGCGCCGTCCAGAGGGAAAACGTGCCGAAATGGTACAGCACAACGGGGAACGTGCCCATCCACGCCGCGATGGAGGTGGCCAGCGCCAGCGCGGTCCACCTCCACAGGCCTGCCGCGGCGCGCCGCGGCCACGGCGCGCCGGCCAGTTGCATATCGCGCACCCGGAGGTACCGCTTGAACTCGACCTTATTCCTCTCCGCCGAAAACCTGTAACGTATTCGATTCGGCAGGGTCCGCAGAAATGACACAATCGGATTGGTAAACAACACGATGCAAAGCACCGCCAGGAAGGAGAGTTGATAACCTGCGCTCATCACGTCGGCGGGATTCACCAGCGCGATGACCAGCGCGGCAAGGGCGAGCGCGTTCAGCGTGTCACTCCGCCGCCCTATCAACTGAGCAAAGAGGAAGAACACTATCATAATCGTCGCGCGGATGACCGGCGGCCTGGGCCCGATAAGCGAGGCGTAGGCGACAATCCCGAGCATCAGCAGTATACGTTGGAGGCGGTAGGGTATCATGAGCAGACGCAGGGCGAAGTAGCCGAAACTCGCTATTATCGCCAGGTGCAGCCCGCTGATGGAGAGAAAGTGCGCCGTGCCGCTTGCGCTGAGGTCATCGACCAGTTCGTCGGGCAGGTTCTGCCGCTCGCCGAGCAGGATGGCGCAGAGGAACGCGGCGTTGTCGCGCGAGAGGTTCCGATAGAATGACTTTGCTATCGCCTCCTTCACACCCGCGAGATGCCAGACGACGGAGACGGCGGCCGGCCCGCGGGCCTGCGCCCGCCCGAGCCCGTTCACGGACAGTATCGCGTGGATGCCCTTGCCGCGCAGGTAGGCGGCATAATCGAACTGCCCGGGATTGGAGGGCGGATAGGGGCGGGATATCCTGCCGAGCAGGTCCACGCGGCCGCCGGGCCGGATGTATTCGGCGAATTCCGCAGCGGACTCCTTCCCGTCCGCGGAGTGCAGGTAAAGGAAAACGCGCACGGGACCCGCCACGGCGACCTCACGCCCCCCGGTCTCCAGCGCGACGTGGTCCACGTCAAACGAAATCCTGCGCGCACGCGAGGAGTCCTTTCCGCCTTCACCGTATGGCTTCGATGCGCGTTCCCGGGCAAAGAGGAGTTTCTCGCCGAACGAGGGCGCGCGGCAGACCGTCCCCCTCAGGCGGACAAGGACGGGTCTTTGAAGGTTGAGGTTGCCCACATGATTGGCGGGAATCATCGCATCCCTGGCGCGGAAGTTCAGCAGGCCAACGCAGGCAACAAAGGCAAGGAGCGCGCAGAAGGCCGGGCGATGCGCCTTCGCGACGAGCAGCGCGACCGTGGCGGCAAAGGCGGCGGCGGACAGCGCCGCAACCAGCCACATCGCGGCCTGCCGGTGATGGGCCAGCACGGTGCCCGCCAGAAAGCAGACGGCGGCGGGAAGAAGGGGCCTGCGCATTTCTCATTTACTCCCGGATTATGTTTCCACCAGAAACCGCGGCAGTTTACAATATGTCGGCATCGACTACAAGAACGCGGAGGACGCCGTGAGCATGCACAAATTCATGGACCGAGTAATAGTAAGCGCGTGTCTGCTGGGCATGCGCACAAGATATGACGGCGAGTCGAAGCCGGCGGACCTCCCCGCGGAGTTGGACGGCGTCTGCCTGATACCGGTATGTCCCGAACAACTGGGCGGTCTTCCCACGCCGAGACCCGCGTCGTTTATAATGGAAGGCGACGGAGCGGGAGTCCTCGCGGGCGAGAGCCGCCTGGAAAACGTGGAGGGCGTTGACGTGACGGAGCAGTTCCTGCGCGGGTCGGCGGAGGTCGCGCGCCTGGCGAAGATTTTCGAAGTCCGGCGCGCATACCTGAAGTCGAACAGCCCGTCCTGCGGCTTCGGCGTGACGCAGGGACCGGAAGGGAAAATCCCCGGCAACGGGGTCTGCGCGGAGATGCTCAGGCGGATGGGCGTCGAGATAACCGTCGTCGATTGAATCGTCCGGCAGGCTTCGCCTGCTCTTATACTTTTGCTTTGCGTATTCTTGGAAGCAACCCCAAAGACACGAACGACGAAAGTATAAGAGACACGAAGTGTCCTTCGGCTGCTTTGTACTTTTCTCAAGTTGACTGAGTTTTTGTTAACCTCGGTGACTGTCACCAATTACGGAGCCGTTCCGCCCCTGTCGGAACGAATCGTAGATTGGTGACCGTCACCGTAAGGTGTCAGCGCCCACCATCATCCGGAAAAAGTCAGTCAACTCGAGTACTTTTCGTCTTGCGTGCCTGTGAGGTTGCTTCCGAGAACACGAACAGCGAGAGTACAAGACCCCACGAAGTGGGGTTCACTTCCGGTAAACTTTTTCTCCGGTTCAAACGATTATACCTTTATCAAACGCTTTTCTCGCGAAACGTTTTCGGTGCCGCTGATGAGTCCTAAGATCGCTGTAATCATGCCGGCGTTTAATGAGGAGCACACGATAGACCGGGTGCTGGATGCCGTGTCCGGAGATGCGGCGGATGCGGATATCATCGTCGTGGACGACGGTTCGTCCGACAAGACGGCAGACAAGGCACGCGCAGCGGGAGCGAAGGTGATATCGCTGCCGTTCAACATGGGCTACGGAGCGGCGCTGCAAACGGGGTTCAAGTACGTATATAAGCACTCATACGACTACGCGGTGCAGATGGACGGCGACGGCCAGCATGACCCCGCCTCCATCAAGGACCTTTTGCAGGCGGTGCAGAACGGCGACGCGGACGTTGTAATCGGTTCCCGGTTCCGGGGAGGTGGGAACTACCGCCCCCCGTTATTGCGGCGCGTCGGCGCGAAGTTTTTCGCAACGCTTGCCTCGCTCCTCCTTCGCAAAAAGATAACCGACCCCACGTCGGGCTTTCAAGCATTGAACAGGCACGCCAT
>QNCA01000364.1 GCA_003644325.1 Planctomycetota bacterium | reverse complement strand
CGGCGGCGGGGTTGAAATCGCGCTTTTCCAGCGTGTGCTGCGAGTTGAGAAGTTCGTACGCGCCACGGATGTGCTCGGGCCGAATACTGTCAGATGAGTCTCGCACCGAGATGAACCCCGAAGTGATGAACAACTCCTTCAGGTACGCCGCGCTCCAGCCTTCTGTCTTCGCCGCAATTTCGCGCAATAACGTCTCGCCTATCGTATCGCGGAAGTAGAGTTTCAGTATGTGCCGCCTGCCATCCTCGTTCGGATCGTGAATAACCCACTTTCTGTCAAAGCGGCTCGGTCTGCGAAGGAGCGCGGGGTCGATCTTTCCCGGCTTGTTTGTTGTGGCGATGGTCAGAATGCCGTAGGTCGGCTTTATGCCGTCGAGTATGTTGAGGAATCCGGAGAGCGTTACTTCGCTCTTGTCGAACATGGTGTCGAGGTCTTCGATGCAGATTATCGCCCCCTCACACCTGCTGTAATCGCTGTAGATGTAATCGAGGTTCCCGTTTTCCATTTTCTGTCCGGCCAGAATTACGGCGAAGGGGATTTGCCGGAAGTTGCTTGCGATAATGCGGCAAAGCAGCGTCTTGCCGTTGCCCGGGCTGCCGGTCAGGATTATCCCGCGTTTGTAAGGTACGCCCATGCGCCTGTATAGATGGCTGTTGTTGAAGAACGACTCTATGTCCTCTCGAATGTCGTCAAGCACGCCGTCCTGTAGTACTATCTCATCCCACCGGAGGTTTTCGCGCGGAAGCCTGCCCGGGTGGGAGTCATTGTTATAGCATTCGATATATGATTCAGCCTTTTTTCTGGACGCGTTGAACAGTTCCAGCTCCCGCATGAACTCCTTGAGCGCTTCCAGGTTCTCCACGGCCCCCAGGAGCAGTATGGTTTGAGTGAACATGGTGGCGTCGAGCCTGGGGAATTTCAGGACGACTATTTTTGTCCCCTGCCAGTCGATGATTATGCCGAAGTGATGCCTGATTCTCGGGTCTGATATTTGCAGTTCGCCGCCACGCTTGCGGGTAACGATGTGCGACATTCTCCATTCGTAGTGGTTATCGAGAAACGGGTCCACTATTTCATGCGAGATGGTTTTTTCTTTCAGGAAATCCAGGAGCAACTTGCCTTTGCTTATCAGGCAATCTTCATTCTCGCTGAAATGGACGAAGTCAAATTTACGTTCCGGGAACCTGTCCTTGAGCCATGACTGTACCAGACTCCTTACCGAAGCCATCGAGGTCTGTACGTGTGCTTCGACCCTGCCAAGCAGAAGGCTGCGTCCGAGCCGTTTTGTGTCTGACAGGTTTGCAAAGGTTGAATCCAATCTTTTCATTTTTGCCCTCCCAAATTGTTGGTAATCCCGAAATCCGGCAATCCCGCCTTATTCAGGCGAATCGGTTTTGTGGTTCGACATAGGTTCTGCTCCACGTAGAGATTCCAGATCGCCTCGGTCCGAATGTCGCAGGCTTTCTCGAACCTATCTCCCAGGGCGACCTTTGCCATCCACACGAAGGGCCTCACGAGAGCGCGTGCGATACGCCTCCTCACTCTCCCGTTTCCGTAGAGACCATACAGCACCGAGCATAGAAACAGGTCAAGCAGAACCTCTTGTATTCTGGTAACTTTCATAGGACCTCACATAACACAAGGAGTTAAGGTGAAATTAAGACAGGGGGGGAGAACGATGAATGAACTTACTTCACTATTATTATACGGTGACCGTGTGACAGAATGCGTCACGGCGGAGAAGTTTTTTCGGAATTTTCCACGGGCAGCGGGAGCGCCTGGCAATACCACAGCGGCAAACGGGGTGACGGCCCCGCCCCCGGTGGTCAAGAATGTTCGGCGAGTTGTGTATATTTGCGCCCCTTTTCCCGATATAGGCGGGTGTGGCGTTTTGGGGCGGGACGGCTGATAGGGCTTCAGTCGCCGTGAGTACCGGTACGAAGGTTATCGAGGAGAAATCGACATGAACCGAAGAATCAACGGATTAACCATTATCGGCATAATAATGCTATGTGTCTTCACGGCGCATCTGCTCACGAAATTACTTGAACGCGGGGACATCTGGTGGACCCCAAAGGAGATGGCCCCGAGCCTCAGTGAGTGCCGAGACCGCGTCCGCGTCTATCTACGAGACGAGCCAATAGAGGACTATCTTGAAAAGGACTCTCTGTGGGTTGTGGACAAAGACGGCAGCCGGCGAAAGGTCGCCCGGGACGACATCAGGCTGCGCCTGAATAACTGGGACCGCCGGCGCGCATCCTTGTACGGGGGGGCCATACTTGACGCCTCGGCCGTAACCGCAGGCCTCATGCTGCTCGTCTCCGGGCTTTTCGTCCTCCCGGTGATAAAGCGGAAGCAAGCAGCCTCCACGGCTTCGGTTCGGACGGACGACGAGCAGGGGAAGAAACCGTAAGCAGGGTGAAAAGGCCCTCGCCTTGCAGGCCACGGAGGTTTATCCGTAATTCCGGGCTGCGCATCCCTCATGCCGCACCCGTGCCGAGGAATTCAGAGGCCCGCCTTAGCAGGTCGCGGGCGTTGCCGAATTGGATGAGGGGTAGCGCTTCTTCAAGGGGCAGCCAGCGGTGGTCGGTGTGCTCGTGGGAGAGCGCCACGGCATCGGTGGGGGACTCGGCCAGGAAATAGACCGCCTCCTTCATGCCTTTTTCGGGGCGCTCGCCTTTGATGTCGACGTGATAGCGGATGGATTCGCGAAAGCCGGGGATTACGTTGAGGTTTGTCAGGCCGCTCTCCTCGCGTGTTTCGCGGAGCGCCGCCTCCAACTCGTCTTCGCCGGCGTCGGGGTGGCCCTTGGGGAAGTCCCAGTGTCCCCACTTCGCGTTCTTCAGCAGGAGGAAAAGAATCTCCCCGCCCTCACGCCGGAAGACGATTATGCCGTATGATTTTATTTGTGACATTATTCAACGGGCAACGGGCAACGGGCAACAGGCAACGGGGACGTTGTTTCAGGTTTCAGGTCAAAGGTTACAGGTAAAAGAATTCGTGTTTATTCGTGTGAATT
>QNCA01000363.1 GCA_003644325.1 Planctomycetota bacterium | reverse complement strand
ACGGAATTCGACCGCAGCGGCGAGCATGTCAACCAGATGATTTATGATATCGAACGGCAGGGTATGCAGCGGGCCGACAAGATAATTGCCGTCAGTCATTTCACCAGAAGCATCATAATCAGCAGGTACGGCATCAGCGGCGACAAGGTCGAGGTCGTACACAACGGCGTTGAGCGAAACGGCAACGGCGACTGGACGCTCGCCGATACCGGTATCCGCAGTGACGAGAAGATCGTCCTCTTCCTCGGTCGAATCACAATGCAGAAGGGCCCCGAGTATTTCCTATATGCAGCCCGGAAAGTCCTCGAACTAATGAGCAACGTCAAATTCGTCATGGCCGGGTCCGGCGACATGATGCACCGCGCCGTCGAATTGGCCGCCGAACTCGGCATCGGACACAAGGTGCTCTTCACAGGATTCCTCCGCGGACATGACGTGCAGAAAATATACAAAATGGCCGACCTCTACGTGATGCCGTCGGTCTCGGAACCATTTGGAATCGCCCCCCTCGAAGCACTTGACAACGACGTGCCTGTGATTATCAGCAAGCAGAGCGGTGTTTCCGAAGTCCTGATTCACGCGCTGAAGGTGGACTTCTGGGATGTGGATGAAATTGCGAACAAAGTTGTAGCAGTGCTGAAGTACCCACCTCTGCAGATGACTCTTAAGCAGCACGGCAATTTCGAGGTCAGAAGGCTTCGCTGGAAAGACAGCGCAGAGAAGTGCGCCAGGATATACGAAGAAATGCTTGTTGCGGTGTGATATACCCTTCAGGGTAATAAATTCCCGCGAGTGAGATTTTAAGTTGTTATTCTAAAGGTACTTACCCGCGAACGAACGGGAAATTTCAATCGTGAGCACTATAAAACAGCGCCGCTCGGGGTCGGGCCGATATTCGGATACACCTAACACAGGATAAGATATATGCCATCTGTTTGCTTTTACTTCCAGGTGCATCAGCCTTTGAGGCTTAGACACTACACCGTATTCGACAGTAATCACCAGTATTTCGACGATTTCAAAAACGGTTCGGTTTGCCGGAAAGTCGCCAATAAATGCTACCTCCCCGCGAACCGTCTTATCCTGGACTTGATACGGCGATTCGACGGTAGGTTCAAGGTCGCATACAGCGTAACCGGGGTGCTGCTCGATCAGCTTCAGCGCTACTCGCCTGAAGTTCTGAGCACTTTCGACGCTCTGGCCGAGACAGGCTGCGTGGAGTTCCTCGGAGAGACCTATTATCACAGCCTCAGTTTTCTTTACTCACGCACCGAGTTTGTCGAGCAGATTAACAAACACACCGAAATCATCAACAATTTCTTCGGCCAAAAGCCTCGAGTCTTCCGAAACACCGAACTGATATACAACAACGAACTGGCCGCCCTCATCGAAGCTATGGGGCGGTTCGATGCAATCATCACCGAGGGCGCCGACCACATTCTCGGGCAGAGAAGCCCCAATTTCCTATACAAGCCCAAGAATTGCAGCCACCTCAAGCTCCTGCTGAAGAATTATTCTCTCAGCGACGATATCGCCTTTAGATTTTCAAACCGCGATTGGCCGGAATGGCCTTTAACCGCCGAGAAATTCGCACGCTGGATCCACAATGTCAACGGAAACGGCAATGTAGTCAATCTGTTTATGGACTATGAAACATTCGGCGAGCACCAGTGGGAGGATACGGGCATATTCGATTTTGTTCGGCACCTGCCGGAGAAGATTCTCGAACATCCCGACAACGACTTCAAAACTCCCAGCGAAGTAGTGGAATCTTATCATGCGGTTGATTCAGTGAACGTGCCGCACGTCATAAGCTGGGCTGACACCGAGAGAGACCTCTCGGCCTGGCTCGGAAATGCCATGCAGTCCAACGCAATACACGAGCTGTATCGGCTTGAAAGACAAATCAAGAGTACCAACGACCCGAAGATCATTTCCGACTGGCGACGACTACAGGCCTCGGATCACTTCTACTATATGTGTACAAAGTACTTTGCCGACGGTGACGTGCATAAGTATTTTAACCCCTATGACTCGCCATACGACTCATATATAAACTTCATGAATGTGCTCGATAGTCTTCAAAGCCGGTGTTCCAAGTCAACGGATGGGGGCGAATCCGGCAACCTGCCACAAAACGCCGAACCAATTGGCTTGCAGACGATATCCTGAGAACGACAACTTTGCCGAGACGGGGATTAAGCTTCCGGACCCGGATGCACCTTTTGGGGAATAGAACGTGTTGACCTTGCAGAAAGCCGACAGTACAGCGATTGTATCACTCTCAACAACGGGACAATCCCTCGATGAGCTTCTGAGAAAAGAATGGCTCCTGACCAACGAGCGAGGCGGCTACGCATCATCTACGGTCGTCGGCTGCAACACGAGCAGTTACCACGCCCTGCTCGTCGGGTCGCTCAATCCGCCGGCCAACAGGATAATGGCGCTGGCCAACTGTCTGGAAATGGTGCTTTTCAACGGTGAGCTTGAAGGACGTGATAAGCTTCGAGAACCCAACACGGAAAAGGTGCGTAATCTTTCAACGTTTGAATTCGACAACAAATTTGCACCGCGGGGTTTTACCTGCATCAGGAGTTTTCGCCGCGATGCGGGGGTGCATTTCGATTATGAATTCGACAAGTCTCGGCTGACCAAATCGATATATCTGGCGCGCCAGACGGATACCGTGCTGATCGAGTACGATTTCAAACAAGTCTCGCATTCGTGCAATTTTCTTATCAGGCCTTTTATCGGATTGAGGGACTTCCACGGCCTGCAGAAGTCCTATGCGACCCTGGCCGCGCGGCCCCTGGACAATGGAGTCGTCGTTCACAGTCCGATACCGACCGGCTGCAAACTGTTACTGAAGTGCCCTGGTGCGAATTTTGAGAAAGACGAGCAGTGGTGGTTCAACTTTGCCTATCGCGTGAACAAGGAACGAGGCCAAGGCTGCACCGAGGACCTCTGGACGCCGGGCTTTTTCAGGACGAAGTTCGAGGCGCCGTGCAAAATTGTCTTTT
>QNCA01000362.1 GCA_003644325.1 Planctomycetota bacterium | reverse complement strand
GTCTGCGCTCCGCCCGTTCCGGGTCCTCGCCCTGAGGACCCGTCAGGGTCCGAATGGGTAATGGTGACGGTCACCGGTGCGGCCTTTCCGGGATTCTTACATGCTCCCGGCCGGGTACGCGTGGTTGCAAAGGGAGCGTGTTGCGGTATAATCCGCGTTTTCTGCTCCTCTTATTTCGACGACAATGAAAAATCTCGACACAATACTCGACGAAATCCTGCCCCGCGTGGAGACACCGGGCCAGTACATCGGCGGTGAAATAAACTCCATCGTGAAAGACCCGGAGTCCGTGGATGTATCGGTCGCGCTGGCCTTCCCCGACACGTACGCGATAGGGATGTCGCACCTGGGCATGCAGGTGCTCTACAAAATACTCAACGAGCGCGAGGACGTTGCGGCCGAGCGCGTATTCGCGTTGTGGCCGGACATGGAAGAGCAAATGCGCGCTCGCGAAGTGCCGCTGTTCTCGCTCGAGACGCGCCGCCCCGTGGGCGGGTTTGACATAGTCGGCTTCTCGCTGCAGTACGAGATGTGCTATACCGAGATGCTGCGCATGCTGGAGATGGCGCAAATCCCCGTGCTCGCAAGCGAGCGCTCGGCGGGCGACCCGCTGGTCGTCGCGGGCGGGCCGTGCGTCTTCAATCCCGAACCCGTCGCGGACTTCGTTGACGTGTTCCTGCTGGGCGACGCTGAAGAGACGGTTCATGCCCTTGTGGACACGTTCAAGGCCGCGCGCGGGAATGGCCTCACCCGCGCGGAGATGCTCAAGCACATTGCGACGACGCACCGGAGTTTCTACGTGCCGTCGTTGTACGAGTTCTCGTACAACCCGGACGGAACGATTGCATCTATCACCCCACTCGACGGCGCGCCGCCGACGGTGACCAGGGCGATAGTAAAAAACCTTGACGACGCCCCCGCGCCCACGAAGCCCGTCATCCCGTACGTTGACATCGTCCATGACCGCGTCACCATCGAGATAATGCGCGGCTGTCCGCATGGGTGCAAATTCTGCCAGTCCTCGCGCATCAAGCGGCCGGTCCGCGCCCGCTCCATAGAGAACATCATCGCGCTGGCCCGCGAGACCTACCGCAACACCGGCTACGACGAAATCGCGCTGGTGTCGCTCTCCAGCAGCGACCACCCCGATTTCAAGAACCTCCTTGCGAGGATTACCGCGGAGTTCACGCCGCTGGGGGTGAACGTATCGCTGCCGTCGCTGCGTGTGACTGAGCAAATACGCGGCGTGCCGCGCTACCTGAACAAGGTGCGCAAGTCCGGCCTGACGCTCGCGCCGGAGGTCGCCACCGATTCGTTGCGCAGGACGCTGAACAAGCGCCTGAACAACGAGGACCTCTACGCCGCGGCGCTCGAGGCCTACCGGCAGGGCTGGAACCTCGTCAAACTATACTTCATGATCGGACTGCCCGGCGAGAAAGAGGGAGACATCGACGCCATCGCCGAGATGATTGCCAGGGTCAGCAACCTTCGCAGGCAGCTCGGCAAGGGCCCGGCACGTGTGAACGCCGCGGTGTCCACCTTCGTACCGAAGCCGTTCACGCCGTTGGAGCGCGTGCGGATGATAAACATCGAACGCACGAAGGAAATCCAGCGACATCTCCGAAAAAAGGCGGGGTCGCGCAAGGTACGGCTGAAGTTCCACCTGGCCGAGAGGAGTTACCTGGAGGGCGTGTTCTCCCGAGGCGACAGGCGTTTGGGGCGGGCGCTGCTGGCGGCGCGGGCAAAGGGCTGCAAACTGGACGGCTGGGACGAAATGTTCCGCTTTGATCTCTGGCGCGAGGCGTTCGACGAGTGCGATATAACCCCCGATTTCTACGCCACACGCGAGCGGCCCGAGGGCGAAATATTGCCCTGGTCTCACATCAGGGCAAGTACAAGGTAACAGCAAAAATAACATTGTGACAGGCTCCACAAGACTATGGAACGATACGGAAAGGCACAATTCGCCGCGGCGATAGGGCTGGTCGCGAACGGCGTACTGGGTCTGGCCAAGATAACCGGGGGCACACTTGGGAGGAGCAGCGCGCTGGTGGCCGACGGCGTGCACTCGCTGTCTGACTGCGGGACCTCCGTTGCGGCGCTCATCGGTCTTAAGGTCGCCGCCAAGCCCCCCGACAAGGGCCATCCTTACGGCCACGGGCGCGCGGAGTCCATCACCGGCAAGGTAGTCGCAATAATCCTCATCATCATCGCCGTGATTCTCGCGTGGAATTCCGCTTCGCGCCTTTTGCGTCCGCATGAATACTCCGCGCCGTTCCTTGGGGCGCTCTTGATTGCAGGCGCTTCGATTCTTATCAAGGAGGGACTCTTTCAATACAAGATTCGAGTGGCGAAGAAGACCGGCTCCACGGCAATCGAGGCCGACGCCTGGCACCACCGCTCGGACTCGTTTTCATCCGTGGCGGCGTTCGTCGGCATCGGCGCATCCATGGCCGGCGGCCCGAAGTGGGCATTTATGGACAACGCGGCGGCCGGCGCCGTGGCGCTCATTATCCTGTGGGTCGGGGTCTCTATTTTTCGCAAGACATGGGGAGAACTGATGGACGCCTCCGCCCCGGAAAAGACGCTGGGAAATCTCCGGGCCCTCGCGCTGGAGGTGCCCGGGGTCGATGCCGTTGAAAAGATATTCGCGCGAAAGTCCGGCCTGGACATCTTCGTGGACATACACATCGAGGTAGATCCGGAGATGACCGTGAAAGAAGGCCACGATATAGCCCGTCGTGTCAGGAAACACATCACGGGGGAGAGCGACAATGTCAAAAACGTACTCGTCCATGTCGAGCCGCACGGCTCGGGCGCGGACGAGGCGCACCTGTTCAACCAGCCCTCCGACGTCATCTGGCGAAACTTCGGATGTTGACGAGTCTCCTTCCTACCACCTCAAGTTGACTGACTTTTTCCGGGCAATGCCGGATGTTTGACTATAAGTTTCCATTTTGCCGGGCCTTACGGTGACAGTCACCAATCTACGATCCGTTCCGACAAGGGCGGAACGGCTCCGT
>QNCA01000361.1 GCA_003644325.1 Planctomycetota bacterium | reverse complement strand
TGGTCACCCACCTGAACAACTGAGTCTATGTGGGGGTGCCTTTTAACAGAGCCCGGGCGGATACTCGGAGACTGAGTATGGTCATATGTACATACATACCCATATATTCTCTAGATATATATTGACACAGGAGTGGTCGGGGGTGGCGGGGCGGATACAGATACGTATACGTGGGGCGCGGGCACCAATATAAGGCACCTCAGAATGAGTGGGTATAGGGGTTATGTGAGACCGATGAGTGTGCACGAAGACACCATTTCAGATGAGCTGGAGTCTGAACAGGAGGCTCGTATGTGGTGGGCCGTTGAGATCGTGAGGGGCGACCCGGAATGGTGGCGTTCAACATCGGTCCGAGAAGTGTTGGCTGCCCTGACTGCAGATTGGCAATGGACTGGACAGGGTCGGCAGCTTGGATGTGAGATCTTTGGGTCTGTGGTGCGAGGCATCTGCGACCGGTGGAGAACTGCAGCGGTTCTCAGACAGATGCAGATAGACCAAGACGATGAGAGATTTGACATTCCCTCGGTAGACGAGGTGGTGTCGTTCTTGCGTGTACTGCTGCCACCATCGATTGCCTCAGACCGGGCGATTGTTGAGGCCCCGGAGGGGCAGGGTGCAATCAGGACACTTCTCACGGGCATCCCCCTTCACCTTCGAGGGGAGTTCTTCCGCAAATTGGAAGATATTGATAAGTGGCTCCGAAGTGGCCTCTCACCTCCTGACTTCTACAAGGATTATATCATCGAGTCGCTTCGTCGAATGCCTTCTGATGAGCTCATGGTGCATGCCATGCTATGGCATGAGTTGATGACAGACCAGCATGCCTGTGATACATGGGTTGGTCAACTTCGACGGAGATGGAGTGGTGATGAGGAGCCGCCACTGGATATGGATGCCCCAGACTCACTGGATACCCCCTTCTTAATCCAGCGGGTGTCTAACAAAGGCACCCCTCGCCTCAAGAGAACACTCTGGCGTGCACTCCGCAAGGACTTTGACAACATGCCACCCACATTGGCAACACGAATTGCACGAGTGGTGAGTGTGACACTCTCGAACTGGCATATTCCCGCGCAACGGGTGGCGCAACAGGTGTGGGACTGGCTCCAATATTTGACCCCCACTTCTGAGGAGGCGATGACCTATCTCGACACACTGTTCAACCTCCTGAGAGCGGCAGGAGAGTTGAGTCCCTTCACACCCATGGAACTACAGGAATATGTATGGAACCTGCTACAGATGTCTACCCCCGCATCGCAAAGAGACCATGTACGGATGCTGATGAGAGACCTGTTCTCTGTGTATCCCAAACCAGACAATCCTGATCTGGTACGGATAGTGGCCGCGAGTATGTGCAGTGGCATCGATCCCCAGTCAGGTCTCCTATCAGCAGGCCATATCGAGACATGCCTCGATAGTGTGGCTGAATATCCCGAGTGGGCAGAGCATCCCACAATAATAAGGGCCATTGCGGATATGCTGGAACTGGCCCCTCCAACCATGCCATACGATAGGTCCCTCCTTGAGGGGATTCTTAAGATTCCACGATGGGGTGCAGACCCCCGAATTGCCAATGCGGTGGTGCGGCGGCTCACAGAAGGTGCCACTCCCACACAGGACTGTGTGGAGGTCATTGTGAAGACACCATGGCTACGACGCCATCCGGCGATCGTGGCTGCACTACCCCGACTCATCAATGTCGTGAGTTCTATGTCATTCGCAAAGGTCTTGACCGCAGTGGCCGAGGCTCCGGAACTACAGACCGAAGAACTTGGTACCACTATCGCCTTGGTACTTGCAGCACACCCGATTCAGTGGCTCGATGCAGACCAGACTATCCCATTGGTCTACGCGGTCAAGACATGGCGTACACTACCAGAAGTTCGATTCTATATTCGGAGTATTCTGTTCGACCTGAACCATCTTGCACAGAGCCTAGACATATTGCGAGGTCTTCCCGACTGGGCTGAGGACCCTCAGATTCAGGACTCACTCATCGCAGCGCTCGACTTCTTGATTCAACAACGATATCTCACGGGCGCGATTGTGAATGCGTTTCGGGTGGTGAGCAAGCACCCCTCATGGCGTTCGGACCCACGTGTGATCGATATTGTACTTCGTCAGACATATAATGCATTACGCTACCATGTGAAGAGCTTCCTCAAGCTTGTCGGGACTGTTCCAGACTGGGCCACAAACCCACAAATTCAGTCACTTCTGCAAGAACATGTCGATTGATACAATAGAGGTTGGTGGCACTCATAAGATATGATTGGCGAATATTCGGGCCAGTGCAATAGTGGTGTTCAGTACGGTCTCTGCTGTGAGGAATAACGACAGCGGTCTGAGTGCCTCATAGACCCTCTGTACAAGGTGTGATGACTGGCGGTGCCCATGGAGCAAGTGGGGCACAGAACGAAGCGTTGGAGGCAATGGCGTTGCAACTTGCTGAAGTGTCACAAGTAGTCGCATATCACCACAGGCCCGATGAAATTCCTCTTGAGGAGTCTTCACAACAGTTGGCCGGCAATCCCACTCCCGACACGCCCAGTCAAGAAAGGCGTTCCAGAACTCGGGGTGGCGTGTGACCAATAGGTCCGCCACGACCTCGGGAATCACACTGGTGGCAGTGCCATCCAGAATATGGGGTCGCAGTCCCTCACGTAGAGGGGCATCTATATGGTGAAGGACCTCATCAGGGTGAAGGGCCCAGTTGGTGTTGTTGGCCCGGTCTGTGATGACCAGCGGAAGCCCCATGCCAAAGGACTTGACATGACCGACCTCATGGAGCGGTGTGTACATATCCTCTCCATGTGATAAGGCCTCAGCGGAATGTGCATCATATATGATTGTGTTTGGGGGTATGGTGTGGGGCTGCAAAGAAGTGGAGGACCTCATGTCCAAGACCAGCCGAATAAGAGGTACATTCAGAATATCCATGCCCTGCTGAATATGTTGTAACACTGTCTCAACGAGGGGGCGATTGACATCAATCACAGGTGAATAGACCAAGAGATGACCCCC
>QNCA01000360.1 GCA_003644325.1 Planctomycetota bacterium | reverse complement strand
TCTGTCGAAAATGGTTACGATTGTGTTGTTGATTCGGAATGCGAGGGCACCCAGGTTTGTCGCAATGGCAAATGCGTGTTGCCTGAGCAGTTGTGCGGCAACGGGCAAATAGATCCCAACGAGACCTGTGACGGCGACTGTCCCGGGTCGTGCGACGACGGCGACGATTGCACCACCGATATATTGACCGGCAGCGCAGAGGACTGCACCGCCGACTGCTTCTACTCACCGGTAACAAGCTGCATAGACGGCGACGGTTGCTGCCCCCCGGGCTGTGATGCGCAGAGCGACAGCGACTGCGGCGGAGGGGATTTCGCCCTGAGGCTGAACGGCGGCCTGGAGAGTGGCACCAGCACCTTCGACGGCAAGGTGTTTCTGCCATTGCTTCCTTACCTCACGAGTGGTGAGGCAATTGATTCGTCCATGACCGGCTTGGGAATTCCGATTGGGGGGACACGCTATGATGAGCTGTATCAAATAGAGACATGGGTTCCGGGCCCAACTACAAGCGCGACCTTCACCTTTCCGGTCAACAATGGCGAATACACGGTCCATCTTCACTTCGTGGACTGGGTGAGTTCTGTGCAGATTGGTGAACGGGTATTTGACGTGGAGTTGCAGGGACAGGGGGTTATCGGCAACCTCGACATCAAAGCCGAAGTAGGCAACGCCGTGGCCCTGGTAAAAAGCTTTGATGTGACGGTCGCCACTGGTCAGGTTACCTTGACTCTCATCAACCCGGGTGCGGAGATTGCCGGTGTGGAGATCGTGCAGCGGGGCCAGCCCTACCTAGGAGAGGGCGATACGGAGATGTGCGGAAATGGCCTGCTGGGTCCCCAGGAGGGCTGTGATGACCAAAACACCGAGAACGGCGACGGTTGTTCAGCCGATTGTCAGGTAGAGCCTGGTTGGAGTTGTAGCGGAGAGCCAAGCGCGTGCAATCAATCTGGTACTGAAGGAATCATCCCGAATTCGCTTGAACGCATCTGGGAAGACATGCACGGCACGCCCACCTCGTGGCCGACGATTTTTCCCTCGTCCTATCCACAATTCCAGGGAGGACAATCGTCGTATTACCCCGGCGGATACCTCGAAGCCTTCAATGCATGGACGGAGGTACTGGAGGAGGGCGACGGCATCAGTTGTTCGTTGAGTATCAATCAAGCGAACAATACACGAGTAGAAGTCGGACAAATGCGGCTATGGTGGCAGGACCACGGCAATCAGTGGCATTTCGTGCCATACGATGGCTTCAGCGGCTGTGCAATGCCGAACCCGGGCGATCCGTTCTATGGGCCGCAATGCAATCCTGCTTACAACGCAGGACAGGAGGAATACTTCTCTTTGTTGGATCCGGGGTGGCCCGTGCTTCATGATACGGACTTGATATGGCTTCTGCCGAACGGTCATAGATCCGCAAAGCCCCAGCACTACGTGTGGTGGCACGGGTTTGGCGGGTACAGACAGACAGCCGATCCCCATGAGGTCAAGGCGGTTTTCGTCCAGGTCTATGCACGGTTGATGGTGGAAGATGACAAGCTTCCGGACGATAGACACCTCGCCCGGTATGTGATGCATGTCGCTTCTGATTGCAAACAGAGCAACGGCATTACATGCCCGAGTGGGGACCTCGGCATGAGCATGTTCAAACGAGTAACCACCGACTGGCAGCCGTACAACATGCTAACGAACATGACATGGGACGAGCTGAGTCAAAACCCACCGCCGTTTACAAGTCAACCGTGACTAGATGCAGAGAGAGAATAGGCGATGACACTGACACCCGTACTTAAAGGCTTGTGCTTGACGGTACGGGAGTCGATGGCGAGAGCTTCCGTGTCGATTACGTGAGTACCGGTATCCAGAAAGATCTCGTCATTGAACGCCAAGTTCTCGTCGGCGAGAAAATCCCCCAGCGAGAACACCGGGCGATTATCCGGTATCCGGCGATGCGTGTCACCCTCGGGTGAACACCCCTTTTCCGCTGGCGTGACTGGGAGAGAGTACGAACTCCTCAATGCTTCACGGTGTTCCAGGCGTACTGGCCGGTCACCTGGATGATGTGCGCCACCTCGTCCATGTGGTTGGGGATGTTGTTCCACTCGGTTACCACGATGCCGCAATGATCGTGGCCGTTGGCCAGCATGTAGTCCACCATGGACCGCATGCCGCCTTCCGCGCCCTCGATGGGCCAGGCAAGGTGCATGACATCGAAGACTTCCTGGTCCTGCAGGATCGCAAATCCCGCAGACTGCGAAGCCCACTCCATCATGTAGATGTCCCTGGGCAGCCTGTGACGCAACTGGACCAACTCGTTGCCCGGCCCTTCCTCGCAGCCGGCATGACCTGCGAAGCGAGAAGCATTCGGCCCCAGCTCTGCATGCTGGATCAGCGAGTCGGGGAACATCATGATCCGGACGCCGTGTTGCTGGGTGATGTGTTCGCGGAGTCCCAGAATCGAATCTTCGAATTCCTCGGCGGTCACGATGTGCTCGCAGCCAGTGCCCCCGGTGCAAGGGCTGTAGTTGACCTGGTAGGTGTCACAGGTCAGCCACCTGTCGTTGTAGTACGGCCAATGGCCGGCCAGTTCGTCGTGGCCGATGAGGAAGTAATCGGGTTTCCGGCCGTTGACGATGAAACGGGGGAGCATGTCGTCGATGCAACCGTAGATGAGGTTCATCAGCTCGGTGCTTTCCGGGTTGTAGGTCGTCTTGTTCGCCATGAATTCGTGGCTGGGGGGGAAAGACGCTCCCACGCCGCCCGAGGTGATACCATAACGGTCGTCCTGGTGGGTGAGCAGCCTGATGCCGGGTACCGGCTTCATGCCCTTCTGGACGATGTAATCCACCAGTTCCTGTACCTGGGCCAGGCTCAGGGCGGCGCCGTTGAAGCGGAAGCGACCGTCGTTGACCAGGGTGGGACACTTGAGGTGGGTCAACCAGAAACTGAGCATGACGTGGGTGAAGTGGTTGCCCGCGCAGAGGTCTATCACCTGCTTGTAGGTGGCCATGCTGGTGCTGCCGCGCATGTTGATCAT
>QNCA01000359.1 GCA_003644325.1 Planctomycetota bacterium | reverse complement strand
ACGAAGAGAACAGCGGTCCCGGTTTCCCGGCCACGCCCGCGCTCGAGGCGGGATCCGAGGCCGACATCGAAGAGTCGCCCGGCGCTGAGAACGACGAAGCGGACTACCGCACCGCTTTCGAGGGGCTCCGCTCGCGTTTCTACGAAGACCGCCAGAAGGCAAAACTGGCTTTGGTGAAGGCGGGACGGGGTATCGCGCCGCTCTTGAAGGAGGGGCTGACCGATTCCGACAGCCGCATCCGCGCGCATTGCATCGACCTGATGGCGCTGGTCGGCGATGACTCGCAGTTCTCCACACTGGTCAAGATCGCCGTAGATCCCGCCGCGCCGCTCTTCCTGCGCAAGCGCGCCCTGAGGGCCATTGACATTTTCGACATCTTTAGAAAACGCCTGAAGAAAATGGGCCCCGGCCCGGCGAGAAAGGTCTTGAAAGACCTTGCCGCCTATGAGGCGGACCAGTCCTGGAAATACGAGCTGGTAACCTTTCTCTTCCCCGGCACGCGTTTTGTCAACTTCGCCGACACCGGCCACCAGCCCGATGAGCGTCTCCAGCAACTGCGTGGCATGATAAAAGCGGACATCGAGACCGGTAAGGTAGACGACGCACTGAG
Source organism: Planctomycetota bacterium (assembly GCA_003644325.1). Lineage (GTDB taxonomy): Bacteria > Planctomycetota > B129-G9 > B129-G9 > B129-G9 > B129-G9. The sequence continues at coordinate 2,430 of QNCA01000359.1, read as the reverse complement.
AACCTGCCAGGAGTTGATCACACGGCGCGTATCGACCGTGACACGCAGCGACGAGGACGATAAGGTGATGCTGGGGCTGGCACTCGGGGCGTCCTCGGTGGTCGGGGACGTTATCAAGGCCAACCTCTCCCGGTACCGCGCACTTTACGATGGCGAGGCGGAGAAGCAACTCCAACGCATCATGGCCGAGGGCGCGTACGATCAACTGCCGGTTTTCCTCCATTCCTACATGTTCACCTCGGTTGCGCCGGAAGCATTTTCAATGGTTATCGAGATGTACTTCGAGAGCGGGTTGTACCGCCAGGTGGTGTGGAACTGGAAGAGGTTTGCGGAACTGCACCAGACGGCAAGCGCGCCCGTGTACGCAATGGTGGGCGTGAGTTACTGTCGCATCGCCCGTGCGGACAGCGCCCGCTTGGTCCTTGCCGAGGCGGTTCGCAGATTCCCCGGCGCTGTAATCCTGGTCGGTGGGCGGGAGATGCCGCTGAGGGATTACCTGCGGCACGAGATCGTAGATGCTCCCTCTGAACCGGCCGGCTCGGCGAGCAGAAACCTCGGCCACGAGGTGGGCAACCCGTTCTATTCGCCAGTGAGGCTGTCAAGAATCCGGTTTGCCTCTCCGGCGTGGACCAGGCACCTGGGAGGCGTCTACCGGCGCATCAGGTTGCAGATGGCAAGAGATGCCGACGGCCGACCTTCAAGGCCGTTCCTGCCCTGGGAGTTGCCCGAGGACCGCTCCGAAGTTCTGACCTTCTTGCAGAAACGGGGCCTCTCGATTGGCGGCGGATTGGTGTATCCGTTTAACGGCCCCCCTCCCACGGGCTCACATCCATATCACGTGGTCGCCTGGAAGGACAGGCTTATCTTCAACAACGGCCTGTCGGTCTGGTGTCTTTCCGCAAGAGACGGACGCCTTCTGTGGCGTTACGACAACCCGATAGACGACGAGGAGATTCTGCGCACACTGCTTACGATACCGTTTCGCCGGGAGCCAAAGTACCCCTATTCGCTTGTAGTGGAGAAAGAGAAGGCCGTTTACGTGGTCATGGAAAATCCCGACGTTGTAAAGAAGGTGTTTCAGGAGCACGCGAAGGCTGGTGGCGGCCGCTGGAGCGGTGCACGAATAGTCATCCCTTCCACCGTCCTCTGTCTTGACATGGACACCGGCAAGTTGCGCTGGAACGCCGCGAGGTACGATGACCGCGCCGAACCGACCGTTATCAGGGGGCCTCTCCGCTACTCCTGCGGCGTTCTCTACTTTACTGTCGCTTCCGGCGCGCCATCAAGGGTGGCTTTCGAACTGAGGGCAATTGAAGCGCGGACGGGTCGCATCAGGTGGCGAACCTCTCTTGGTTCGTGGACCAACCTGAGTTCTGTCAAGGGCGGGGCGCTTGGCAAGGGGGTGGGGTTCGGAGTTCCCATCCTGATAGTGCCGCCTCCGCCACTGATATATGACCGGACAGTCATTGCCCTTACCGACGGTGGCACCCTGGCGTTCGTCCGGCTCGCGGACGGGCGGATTAACTGGATAGCCCGGTATAACGAGTCGGCTGCCAGTCTTCTTAATATGGGTAGCCGCATCAGGCGCAGGATGGGCAGTGTTCGGTCGCCTGCCTGCTGGGGAAACAACATTTATATCATGCCTTCCGACGCGGAGTTCCTCATGGCGTACGACGTGATGTCCGGCCGTCTGCTCTGGCGCGGCAGGGCGGCGCGCCTCAACGCTGTGGGCGTGTTCGAGCGTGACTTTGACGATTTCATGCTCGGCTCCGATGGCACCCTGTACCTGTGGGGCCCCGGGGGGATGGCTGCTTACGACTCTCACGGCGTGCAACTGTGGCACAATGAAGAGATAGTGCCATCTGGCGCGCCGGCCGTGGGCCGGGACTGCGTCGCGGCGCCTCTGCCGGGCGTGATCGCTCTAATCGATTTGAAGACCGGGCGTGTGAAGGCAAAGCACGAAATTGACGTTGAGAATATTCTCGAAAAGCGGGCACTGGCTGCGGCAAAGATGGCGCTGAGTACCGGAAAAGAAGAAAAAGAAAACGGCTATTGCGAACTGCTCGCAATCGGTAACGAGGACTTTGACATCCTGCGAGCGCTTGTGGAGAAGGAAGGGGACGAGAAACGCAAGGCCGCCCTGCAGATAGTCGTGAACGATGTCAGGCGCAAACTGGGCATCCGAGCGAGCGCAATGTCCCAAAAACCAAAACAGGGCGGCGGTCCCCGACGTGACAGGCGCCAGGATGAAGACGGCCCCGGCGGCCAGGGCGGCAACCTGCTGCTGGTGAACGGCAGGTTATACTGGGTGTCAGACTCCGGACTACTTGTGGCGTTTGGCCCATGACCGGGCATGTGAAAAAACGGAATCGTAACATTTTGGCGGAGGTCAGGTGATATGTCGTTCAGAAAGACTGGATGGATTGCCTT
>QNCA01000358.1 GCA_003644325.1 Planctomycetota bacterium | reverse complement strand
GATTCTTACGTGCTCCCAAAGACCACCTCATGGTCTATTCGGAGCAGACGCGCGGATGGGGACGAATCGCCTTTTCGGCGCAGTGCATTTTGCGTCGGCGGCGCAAAACGGTTGCTTTTCAAGACCGGGTCTTTTATAATTCCCGCCTTTGAAGGGATACATCAGCGTTTATTCGCGTTCATCCGTGGTTTTAATCTTTTTGCGAGGCGAAAATGGAATTGTTTGATTTCTTGAACATCGAGACCGAGGTCGATGAGAACAACAAGATTAAGGCGAAGGCGGGCGGCATCCTGGGCGAGACGCTGCAGCCCCTGGCGGACCAGTTTTTCAACGTCCTGAACGGCATCAAGGTGATTCACAAGTCGCCGGACGGGAAGAACTGGTACAACCTGTACAACCCGCCGCAGCCGAGCAAGGCGGGCATGCGTGCGCTGCTCCGAAAGGTGAAGGAGTTGATATTCAAGCATACCTTCCCGGCGACGGCGAACCTGAGCGTGACGTGGAAGTGTCAATGCAGCTGCGTGCATTGCTCGGCGGCGTCGTTTGTGAACAAGCCGGGCGCGGAGCTGACTGCCGATGAGTTGAAGACGGTCGTCGACGGGTCGCTGGACCTGGGCGCGAACCTGATTATTTACACGGGCGGCGAGCCGCTGCTGAAGCCGGAGATTTATGAGTTAATAGCGCATGTGCCGAAGGACAAGGCGATTGTGATGATTTTCACGAACGGGTTTGAACTGGCGAAGGACGGCGTCGCGGAGAAGTTGGCGGAAGCGGGATTGGATACGCTGTGCGTGTCGGTTGACCATTTTGACGCGAAGATTCACGACGAGTTAAGGGGTGTGAAGGGTCTGTACGAGCGGGCGTTTGAAGGGGCGCGCAGGGCGAGAGCGGCGGGCATCCTGACCGGGCTGAGCACGTACGCCACGCACGAGACGCTCAACGACGGTAACCTCCAGAGACTGATGGATAAGGGGATTGAGGAGGGGTTCCACGAAATTACGATATTCGATTGCATACCGTCGGGGAAGTTTCTGAAGCATACTGAGTTGATGCTGAGCGACGAGGACAAGAAAAAAATTATAGCGCTGGCGAGGAAATATATAGCGGAGACGCCGGTCGGCGTGGCGGCGCAGGCGCTGATAAACTCGCCGATAGGGGCGGGCTGCTTCGGCAGTTACTCCCAGTTCTACATGACCGCGCGTGGAGACGTGAACCCGTGCGACTTCAATCCCATCACCTTCGGCAACGTCCGCGAACTCCCCATCCAACTAATCTGGGAAAAAATGGTCACACACCCAGACTTTGCGAAGCGCCACATGACCTGCCGCATGCAGACTCCGTCGTACCGCGAGCGTTTCATAGACCTCATCCCCGACGACGTCGAATGGCCCGTCACAATCGAGCAGATAGAACAGTGGCGCGCGGAACGCGACAGCAAAAAGGAACAGGTAGCAAGCAGCAGCAGGTAACAACTTTCTGTGACAGTCGCCTTTCAGTCACCGAAGCTGGTCTATTTGAAGAACTCCTCCGCGAGGGCGAAGAGGTCCATGTCGAGCATCTTGTAGCCGCTGCGGGCGTGGCCGATTTCGATGGCGACGATGTCGTTGCCTTTGAGGGCGACCATTTTGCCGAAGTCCTTGTTGATGACCAGTTGTGCGGCGGCCATGCCGTAACGGGTGCCGAGTATCCTGTCGTAGGCGGTGGGCGAACCGCCGCGCTGCAGATGGCCCAGGACCACGGAGCGGGTTTCTATGCCCGTTTTTTCTTGGATGATTTTGGCCAGCATTTGGCCCACGCCGCCCAGGCGCACGTTGCCGAAGTCGTCCCTTTCGGCGGTCTGCAGTACGTATTCATCGCCCAGTTTTACGGCCTCGGACACGGCCACCAGGTTATAAAGTTTGCCGAGGGCCCGATTGCGCTTCAGGGTCTCGCACAGGTCGTCGATGTCGGCGTCTTTTTCGGGCACGAGTATATAATCACAGGCGGCGGCCATGCCGGCAAAGGCGGTAATCCATCCGGCGTGACGGCCCATGCACTCCACGACGACGCAGCGCCTGTGACTGCGGGCGGTGTCGCGCAGCCAGTCGAAACATTCCATCGCGCGCTCGACGGCGGTGTAGAAGCCGAAGCAGAAGTCCGTGCCGTGCAAATCGTTGTCGATGGTCTTGGGCACGCCGACGGTGGGGATGCCTTCCTTCTCGTAGAGTTCCGCGGCCGCGCCCAGGGTGTCGTCGCCGCCTATGGCTATGAGGGCGTCGATGTTGAGACGCTTCATGTTTTCCTTGATCCTAGGGATGCTTACCTCAGGCTTCTTGAACGGGTTGGTGCGGCTGGAACCCAGGATGGTGCCGCCGATGTGCAGTATGTCATCGGTTTCCGATACGTGCAGGGGCTTGTGGAGGCCCTCGATGAGCCCCTTCCACCCCTCGAGCACCCCCACTGTTTCCACGTCGTTGTTATACAACTTCCTGACGGCGCATCTTATGACCGCGTTCAGCCCCGGGCAGTCGCCGCCGCCGGTTAGAATTGCTACTCGTTTCATATGTGTCCTCCGTTCAAAATAAGGGTAAAGGGCAAAGGGCAAGGGCAAGGGACATTGTCTTGTCAATCTTCTCGCTTTGACATTGCGCGGACAAGGGAGCCAAGCAGTCTGCCGACCTCTTCTGCAATTTCACCAAGTTGTTGCGCATTATTGAAGTAACCGAGGTCATCGGCAAGAATGATACCGTACTTGGTCTCCTCCAGGGACCCTTGCGCTATGTTATAGAATCTTGCTTTGTCCTTGCTCTTTCTCATCCCGAAGCCTTCGGCGATATTCATGGGAACCGAATAAGCCGCCCGTCGCAACTGTGACACCAGCCCAAATCGCTCGTTATCGGGAAATACTTTCGTTACCTCATAGATGCGCAATGTCAAGTCGTGCGCTTTTTGCCACACGATCATTTGTCTGAAATCCGACGTAACGGATTTTTTGGGCATATTGCGTTTCTTTTGCTCATCCATTGAGTGCCTCCAATCCCTTGCCCTTACCCTTTGCCCT
>QNCA01000357.1 GCA_003644325.1 Planctomycetota bacterium | reverse complement strand
GGCCGCTGAGTCGCTGAGAACACAGAGAACGCAGAGAATGAGTATCGTGCTTGTAATCCGTGGAATCCATGGTAAGAGGCCTGTTATTCGTGCGACCATTTGAGCAGGCGCAAGCCGGCAGAGAGTTTTGATTTTAACTGGCTCGGGCTGCGCAGTGAAAAGACCTCGCGCAGCAGGCGGCCGGGACGGAGGTAGAAGCGACGGTGCGCCTCGCGCAGGATGTTGCGCAACTTTTCTTCGTCCCAGTTCTCATTGAGCATTACGGGGCGCTTCAGGTCCTTGTCCATCGGGTTCTGCGCGTCAACCTCGCGGTACCATCCTTTTTTTACCGCGTCTTCGTACATGGGCGTGTTCGGGAAGGGCGAGAGGATGCTGAACTGTGCGTAGTCCGCCTTCAACTCCAGCGCGAAGTTAATGGTTTTCCGCGCGTCTTCGTATGTCTCAACGGGGATGCCGAGGATGAAGTATCCCATGGTGCGTATGCCCGCCTTTCGCGTGGCTGCGAAGGCCTCACGCGCCTGGTCGGGCGTGGCGCCCTTGTTGAGGTAATCCAGGCCGTGCTGGTTGGCGCTCTCCACTCCGTAGGCGATCATCGAACACCCCGCGCGCTTCATCAGCGCGAGCATCTCGCCGTCGATTATGTTCACGCGCCCTTCGCATTTCCAGTCTATCTTGAGGCCGCGCCTGACGACGCCTTCACAGAATTCCTTTACGCGCTTCTTATCGACCGTGAAGAGGTCATCGTAGATGATTATTGAGCGGGTGTCGTACCTTCCCGCGATTTCCTCGACTTCGGCGAGTATGTTCTCGGCGCTGCGCGCGCGCCACTTAGAGCCGAACGTGGATTTGTCGCAGAAGACGCAATTGTACGGGCAGCCCCGCGATGTGAACATGGTCGTGACGCGTTCGCGGCGGCTGAGTGCGTAGCGGTAGAGTTCGTTGGGCAGCAGGTCCCGCGCGGGAAACGGAAGTTCGTCGAGGTCGGGAAGGAGTTCGCACGGCTTATTCATCTTTTCGCGGGTGATGACGCCGGGGAGATTAGAAGGGTCTTCGTGATTTTCCAGTGCCCGAACGAGTTGCGGGAAGGCCGCCTCACATTCGCCGTACATTGCGAAGTCCAGTTCCGGCGTCTGTTGGAAAACCTTCTGCCCGACGGCAGAGACGTGCGCTCCGCCGAAAACGAGGTATTTGCAATAGGGGCGAGCGATTTCCAGCGCCCGGAGCGACGTGTCCACGATGGGCGTCATACCGGTAACGCCGATGAGTTCCGCGGTGGCCCCGGCGACGCGCGCCTCGAACGTATCCCAGTCGAGTCGCAGCGCAAACGCATCGAGTATCTGCACGTCGTGGCCGTCCCCCCGCAGCGCCGCGGCAAGATACGCCAGCCCGAGCGGCGGCACGATGATGCCCTCGTACTCGATGCGGCGTGGCGGGGGTTGTATGAGAAGAATCTTCACAAAATCTGCGTTCCCGGCAAGCGTTGTTGCTAAAGGGATTCGGGATGAGGGAGGAGTGATTAGCGAGAAGAATTTTCCACTCGTCCCGCATCCCCATACACTATTGACACCGACACAATCAAAGAGACATGTTGCGATTCCGGTTTCAGGTTCCAGGTTTCAAGTTTCAGGCATATGATTTCGCGCTTCGGTTTAATTCCTGAAACCTGAAACCTGCGACCTGAAACTCGTCTCGTGTCCCATTTACAACATCGCCATCACTAATCCCTCGTGTCTACTTCTTCAACGCGATTTCTCTCGCGGTGATGGCGAAGCGCCTGTAGAGTTGTCGGATTTCGTGCGGGGAAAGTTTCGCCGTCTTTTTGAGCGCAAAGCGCCGCCCGAGCATCTTCGGCATATGCCACAGCGCCGAGAAGTAAGCCTTCACGAGGACCCACAAGAGCGACGCGAGAGAGCCGTGTTTCGTGAATTCGCCCGCCGCTCCTTTCCCGGCGATTGCGCCGTATGCCTGCAATATCAAACGTTTGAGCGTGAACCACGGGCTCAGGAAAAGCATCAGCGCGGGAAAATACTTCAAGGCGACGAAGACACGGTTGCGCTCCACGAGGAAGGCCTTGAGCGCCGAATACTCTCCCGCCGTAGCCGAGTACTTGTGATATACAACGGCGGTCGGCACGTACCAGCAACCCCAGCCCGCCATGCGCGCGCGCAGGCCGATGTCGGTGTCGTCGCCGTAGGCGAAGAAGTCCTCGTCGAACAGACCTATCCGATCGAACATCTCCTTGCGGTAAAGCGCGGCGCATCCGCTGGGAAACAGCGCTTCGGCGGGTTGGTCGTAGCGCCCGTCGTCCTTCTCCAGCCGGCCGTGTCCCCGGTTCAGGCCGTCGGGATACAGCAGGTGGCCGACGTTGTCGATGATGTCGCGGTTGTCGTAGTTCAATATCTTCGAGGCAAACATGCCGACGGGACGATACTCGCTCTTTCGCACGCGAGTTGTAATCTCCCAGCCGGGCGCTCCGCCGCCGTATGCCCTGCCTTCCAGGCCCTCCAGTTTCAGTTTTACCCGGCCCATGCCGCCTGTCGCCTGTTGCCCGTTGCCCGTTGCCCGTCTCTTACCATCCGACTCTGCGGCATTAACGAGTTCCTCCAGCCAGCGCTCGTCGGGCACTGCGTCGTTGTTGAGCAGCGCGATGTATTTGCCTTCGGCCTTCCTGATGCCGATGTTGTTTGCCGCACCAAAGCCGAGGTTTTTTTCCTGGGGCAGGACGATGACGAAGTCGGAATAGTTTTCACGGAGAAAATCGACCGAGCCGTCGGTCGAGCCGTTATCGACGACGATGACCTCGAAGTCCCTGAAGGTCTGCCGCTTCAGCGCCTCCAGGCATTCACCCAGGAGGCGCCTGCCGTTCCAGTTGGCTATGATGACGGAGGCCTTCGTCAAGTTGCAGCGCCTTTAAGATGCCGGAAAAACAGGAACGTAATGAGAAGCCGCGTGTGCAACAAGGCACACGCGGCCATTGTATTTCAATTGTGTAAGCCAGTCAAAACGAAACAGCGCAACGCCCTCAACGACATGAAATCAATGTGT
>QNCA01000356.1 GCA_003644325.1 Planctomycetota bacterium | reverse complement strand
GAATGGCAGGTTTGTAGCAATAATTTACAGCCTGAATGGCGATTCCATGCCATCTGGTGATTTCGCATTTCTCAGGCTTCCCTATTCGGGAGACCCTCAATCGGTTACCATCGAAAGGGCTTATGTGTCCGACCCCTATGCGAGGATGATCCCCCTCAAGATCGGTGCCAGTGACCCGCTGACCCGATACGGGTTTGCCCTCAGGAAGCTGGCCCCCAATCCATTCTGTGACAACCTTCAGATAGAATTTACCCTTCCCGATGCCTGTCCTGTCAGTCTGCGTGTTTATGATGCTGCGGGCAGGCTCGTCAGGACTATTCTGGACGGTCATCTTAAGGCTGGCCTTCACAGGTATAGCTGGAATGGCAGAGATGCTCTGGGAATAGAGGTTAGCCAGGGAATTTACTTCGTCCGTCTAATAACTCCACATGGAGATATACTGAAAAAGGTTGTGGCATTGAATAAAAACCCTAAAGGGAGGTGAGAGGGGATGAAAATGAGGGCTGTTCGCAGGGGGGAATCCACGGGAAGGGGGATTGATATCCAGCAGGAGGGCAGTGTGAGAAAGCTTACAGGAGTGTTGAGGATGGGAATATGTGGGGCTGTGTTAAACCAAACAAAGGAGGTTGTAGAAGATGTATAAAAAAGCTGCAGTGATAGCACTGGGGCTGGTGCTCGCCATGGGCGTGCTCCGGGCAGAGTGGTCATACACTCTCCCCGTTGTAAGCTATGGCCCCGGTCAGGACTTCGCCATCCCCGTGTATGCGACGACCGAGGACGGTATTATGGGATTCCAGTTCCAGATACACTTCTGCGAGGACGCCGACAGCCTGAAGATCGTGGTGGACAGTGTTACCCTTCACGGTAACGCCGATTATGTTACCCTGTTTGACACACTGTCCGTCGGTAACTGGATGCCCAACTTCAACGTGACCTACGCCAGGTCCATGATCTTCGGCGGCGCAGTTGATTTCGCCCTGCAGGGCACCGATCCTCTCGACAATCAGGTTCTCGTGCTGATCTGGGGCCGTGTTGACGCAGCCGTAGTTGCACCTGACACCATAGAGCTCGACCTCGATTCCGTCGTCCCCTGTCCGCCCTACGAGCACACCGACGTTATGTTCACTGACATGAACAGCCAGACTCAGATTGCCACCCTCTACGACGGAGCAATCATTGTGCCTCTCTACTCTATGACTCTCACCTTCACTCCTCCCCAGCCTCAGGACGTCACGGAGGGCAGTCACCTCACCATCACTGTGGACGGTACCAGCTCCGATCCCGCCGATGAGCTCGTCATTGACGTCATCAGCGGGCTCGAGTCCTGGATGAACTGGACCGATGGCAATCCCGGGTATCCCGTCACGGGCACTCTGGATCTCGATCCCGGTTATTGCGATGACGGCCAGTATATCGTCGTCTTCCAGCTCACCAGTAACGTCCATGGGACTTCGATCACAGCCGCCGACACGATCAATGTGGTCAATGTCAACAGGGCTCCTTCCTGCGCTGGTGTCGTTCCGGACGATCAGACAGTACCAGCGAATAATTCTATTACAACAATTAACGTGTCTTTCGACGATCCCGACATCGCCTGCCAGCCGCCTCACACCGGCGATGCTCTGACCATAACTTATGACATCACTCCTGCCCCTGCCACGAGTCCGACCTTCGTCGACAACGGCGACGGCACAGCCACTCTCGATTGGACTCCCACTGATGCCGATGTGGGTGATTATACCGTCACCTTCACCGCCACCGACCAGGGCGGCCTGACTGCTGAGTGTACTGCTGAGATACATGTCTGTGCTATGACTCTTTCCGCCACACCTGCTCCTCCTCAGAACGTCAATGAGGGTGACCACCTTACCATTACCATTGAGGGTACCAGCACTGATCCTGCCGATGAGCTCGTCCTCGACGCCGTCAGCGGGCTCGAGTCCTGGATGACCTGGACCCCCCCCGGCAATCCTGGCAATCCCGTCACGGGCACTCTGGATCTCGATCCCGGATACTGCGATGACGGCCAGTATGTCGTTGTCTTCCAGCTCACAAGTAACGTCCATGGGACTTCGATCACACTCTCCGATACGATCAACGTGATCAACGTGAACAGGGAGCCTGAGTGCGCTGGTGTCGTTCCCGGGAGTGGTACATATTCAATTCTCACTCCTATCAGTGAGAGCGTAACCTTTACCGATCCTGATCTTGCCTGTCAGGCTCCTCACACCGGAGATGCTCTCACCCTGACCTATTACATTAACCCCACACCGCCTAACTCCATGCCTACATTCACGGACAATGGCGATGGCACAGGCACTTTCAATTGGACTCCTCAGTCCGGTGATGACGGTCTTTACACTGTAGGCTTTGTTGCCACTGATCTGGGCGACCTTGCAGATACCTGCGAAATCACCCTCGATATCAGGTCCTGTGATGTTCCTGGTTATGAGGATTACGCTTACAGGTTCCAGATCAAGAAGATGTGTGCCTACGCCGGCCAGGAGATCGACTATCCCGTGTACATGTACAACCCCGAGCCGGTGGAGGCCTATGAGGTTCTCCTTGCCTACGATCCTTCCTGCATGACCCTCCTTGAGGTTAACGAGACACAGATTGACGGGCATAACAGTGAGTATTTTGATTACAACATGATTCCCGCCGGCGTCGTCGACGTCTGGCCCGCCGTGAGGATAGTCGAGATTAGGGATAAGGCCAACAACGTCTATACTCCTCCTATTCCTCCCGATACTCAGCAGGAGATCTTCACCCTGAAGTTCCGCATGAACAGCGACTGGGATCCCAACTATGCCTGCGACGTGAAGTTCATCGTGAATGAGTGCGGCGATAACACCATGGCCACCAACAACGGTTTGAAACTCCATACGCCTGTTTATCTTGATGTTCAGTTTCCCGATACTCTTGCGAGTGGAGATTGCCACTTCGAGGAATATCCTGTCGACGTCTGCACGGGTGCCGTCGAGAAAGACCTGGCGCTGGTCGACGGGTTTGCATGGGCGAACCACGATACATGTAGAACAGATGT
>QNCA01000355.1 GCA_003644325.1 Planctomycetota bacterium | reverse complement strand
CGCTCGACGACATCCGCCCTGTAAATCTCGTCGACCATCCCGCATGCCTCGCGGTGGGCGGCGTCCAGGTCGCCGGCGAAGATGCCGCATACCTCGCCCGCGGCGTTGAGCACGACGTTGAGAAGGAAGACGTTTTTCACCATCCGCGCGGCCTCGAGCGCCGTCTCGTGTACGGGATTCTCGTCCAGGACGCCGCTGTCGCAATACGGGTTGAGCGGCCCGGTGACGTCGGCCATGTCGCTCAGCGTCAGGCGATGGTTGGCAAGGATTGTCTCGTAGGCGGCGCAGCCGGGGACGATGGCCTTGCGGCCGCCGCCGTAGCCGGCGAAATAGTGGTAATTCACGGCCCCGGTGGCGATGACCAGGTCGCTCTCCAGGACAATGCGGTTGATTGCCACGGGCACGCCGAGAGAAGTCTCGCCGAGGGGTATGAGCATGTGCTCATCGTAACAGTCATGGTGCTCGATGTTGTTTATGCGGCTTGTGACGGTAGCGCCGAGCAGCGCGCGGATCTCGTCGGGTGAGTGTTGCTCGTGCGCACCATAGGCTATGAGGATGGTGATGTCGTCGTCCTTCACGCCGTATTCGTTCAGGATGTCCATCAGTGGCGGCAGGATTACGTCGGCAGCGGTGCGACGGGTCGCGTCGGACACTACGATAACTATCTCCGAGCCGGGGCGGACCACATCCCCCAGCGGGGCGGCATCGATGGGGTTTTCGACGCGGCCTCTCAGTTCCGAGGGGACATCGCTTACGGCGGCGACCCAGGGCGGCTCCAGCAGGGCGCACCGGATGCCGGCGGGCATGCTTACAGGAACCTTTTCCGAGCCGTATGGCAATAACAGTTTCAAAGTTCAACCAGCGGGCAAAATTTCAACAATGTAGGGGAAATTTCCCGGCGTCAAAGCGACGGTGACTGTCACCATTACGGAGCGCAGCCCCCCGACCTGCCCGGTACGGGCCTGTATGGGTCGGGGGGGGCCTGCTCGTAGATGGTGACTGTCACCTCGCGCCTGAACGGGCAACGTCTGCCCCCCTGTGTCAGGGAAAGATTCACTCACATTTCTGACGTGCATCCTTCCCGGGGCGTTCTCGAAAAGCAATTGCAACTTGGTCGCGGACCGAATACAATTCCAGTTCTGATTATAGTGGCGGAAAAGAACAAGGCAACCGAAAAGCGAGAACTCTAAATCTGGAGTCTGCCATGGAACGCGAGGACATACTGAGCATGAACGCGAACCCCCTTGTGAGGGAACTGGGCAAACTGCCGGAAGAATGGCAGCGGCGGGATTTGCTGGACATCATCGAACGGCGCGGGATAACGAACATCCGCTTTCGCTATCCCGCCGGTGACGGCCGCCTGAAGGAACTCAAACTGCCGGTCGGCAACGCTTACCAGGTCGAGCGCCTGCTGGCGGAGGGCGAGCGGGTTGACGGCTCGAGCCTGTTCAAAGGCATGATAGATCAATCCTGCGCCGACCTTTACGTTGTGCCTATCTACAAGACGGCGTTCCTGGACCCGTTTGCGGAAAACGCGCTGGCCCTCTATTGCCGCTTTTATGACAGGTCCGGCAAGCCCGCGGCAATCACCCCGGATAACGTGCTGGCACGCGCAAACGAGAGGTTTCGCAGCAAGACCGCCCTGGAACTGCTGGCGCTCGGCGAAGTGGAGTATTACCTGATATTCGATGATGAAAAGCGCCTCTTCCCCCTAAAACCACAAGCCGCTTACCAGGAATCTTCACCGTTTGCGAAAAAGCAGGAGGTCACCGACGAGATAATGTTGACCACCGCGCGCATAACGGGGCACGTCAAGTACGCGCATTCCGAGGTGGGCAACATCAGCGAGGTCCGCAGCGAGCAGAAGGAGTTGGACGGCAAACAGATGGAACAGCACGAAGTGGAATTTCTCCTTGCCCCCATAGAAGACATGGCACGCTACATAATGATAAGTAAGTGGGTCATACGAAACGTCGCCATGAAGCACGGCCTGAACGCGACCTTTGCCCCCAAACTGGACGAGGGCGACGCCGGCAGCGGCCTCCACTTCCACCTGGCCTGCCGCAAAGACGGCAAGTCGGTGATGACCGATGCGAAAGGGAAACTCAGCGCAATCGGGAAAAAGATGATCGCGGGCCTGCTCGACCTCGCCCCGAGCCTCACCGCATTCGGCAACACCGTGCCGTCGGCGTACCTGCGCCTCGTCCCCGGCCAGGAGGCGCCCACCAGAGTGTGCTGGAGCGAGTCCAGCCGCTGCGCCCTGGTGCGTGTGCCGCTGGGATGGCAGAACGTGAACAACATGGCGATGCGCGAAAACCCCGCACAAGAGGAGCCGTTCACGGCCGTGGAAAACCTGCAGACGGTGGAGTTCCGCGTGCCGGACGGCTCGGCGGATGTGTATATGCTTCTGGCGGGATTTTGCGTCGCCCTGGAGAAGGGCATAACCGGCAAGAACAGCCTGCAGGCCGCCAACCGCCTGCACGTGGTCGGAAACATCTTCAAAGATGAGGCCCTCTTGAAGAAATTAAAACCCCTGCCGGCGTCCTGCTGCGAGTCGGCCATGGCCCTTGAGAAAGCCCGCAGGCTGTATGAGAAAGACGGGGTGTTCCCGCGAGAAGTGATAGACTTCGCCATCAACAGGCTCCTGGCGCACGACGACGAGACCATGAACGACGAACTCGCAAAACTGAGCAACAAGGACCGCCTGCGCGAAGCGCGCAAGATCATGTACAAATTCCTCCACGCAATGTGAAAAGGACAATCGGCAGGCGGCAAACCGTCCTGCAAAGTTTGCGTGTAGACGCTTCCAATGCTCCCAATTCCTTTGACTGTCTGTGCAAATCCTGTATAATTTGAAGATGAAAGGGACACGGGGCGTAGCTCAGCATGGATAGAGCGCTGCGTTCGGGACGCAGAGGTCGCTGGTTCAAATCCAGTCGCCCCGATTTTTTTCTCGCGTTCACGCGAGAAAAAAATAGAGCAGTGGAACAGGAGAACAGTAGAACAGGTGAAAGAAAGAAGAAAACAATACGTCTTCCGCGCGTTTG
>QNCA01000354.1 GCA_003644325.1 Planctomycetota bacterium | reverse complement strand
GGCGTGTCCTGTTCGGCCTGTTCAAGAAGGTCGCCATCGCCGACAACATCGGCTCCATGGTCGATGCGATCTTCGGGAACGTCGCCGGTGTGCATTCCCTGGCGCTGTGGATAGCCATGTACGGCTTCGCGGTGCAGATATACTGCGACTTCTCCGGTTACTGCGACATCGCCATCGGCATCGCCCGGATGATGGGGTTCAAACTATCGGAGAACTTCCGCTCGCCCTACGGCGCGACATCGGTCAGTGACTTCTGGCGCAGGTGGCACATTACTCTCTCGACGTGGATACGCGACTATCTCTACATCCCGCTCGGCGGCAGCAAGGGCACGATGCCCCGCAGGATACTCGTGCTCACGGTCACAATGGGTCTGGCCGGGCTGTGGCACGGCGCATCGTGGAATTTTGTCGCGTGGGGTCTCTACCACGGCATATTGCTGGCGCTCTACCACGCAATCAGGGCGGGGCGTGCCGGGGTGCTCGGCCGAAAACCGCCCGAAGAGCCGCGCTCCCGCCTCGCTCGCGCAGGGAGCGTGGCGCTCACATTCCATCTCGTCTGTTTCGGGTGGGTGCTGTTCCGCATGCCGTCCCTTGCGGCGGCGCTGGATGTCTGGGGACGCATGCTCAGCGTATTCTGGACCCTCGGCGCGGAGGTACTCAGGCAGATGTTCCTCTCCGCCACCACGCCGGAGATGCTTCTCACCCTCGTCGTCATAGGGCTGATTGTGCTCAGGCAGATGGCGTTGAAAGACAGGCCCCTTGTCACGCTTTCGGAGAAAATGCCCGCCCCCGCGCTCGGGGCGGCCTATTCCGTTATGGTTGCAATGGTACTGGTACTCGCGAAAGTCTCCGGACCGGAGTTCATCTACTTCCAGTTTTGACGACAAATGGACCGTAAAACAAAGAGACAGATTCTCGCATGGGCAATCTGCCTGTGCCTGCTGCTCCTTTTCGAGGCGGGACTGAGGCTGCGGCTGGGGAAGGGCCGGATAAACCTGCTCGCCCGCATGGGCTTCAGCCACCAGACGGAGTTCGACCGGCAGACCGCCGCGTTCGAAATGGCGCGCGACAGGGGGCGGCAGGTCTTCCTCATCGGCGACTCCACGATGGGCGTGGGCTTCCACACCACGATCTTCAGGGATATGCCCGGCAACCCCGGCTTCACCGCGCGGAACCTCGCTTACGGCGGCATGAGTTGGGAAACGCGCCTTGCGGCGATTCAGTATGTCCCCGACGACGACGAAAACGATAAGATTCTTGTGATAGGAACGGCATACTTTTCCATGGCCCGTCCGATGTTCGACACGCAGGCGCTTGAGGCGGCATGCCTTCCCGTCGCCGGCGGCACGCGCGCGGTGTTTCTGGAAGGCATGGGCCGCGACGAAAGGTCTCTCGAGCACCGCCTGCAATTCACGCTCGGGCGCGCATGCCGAATCTACGCCGCATCATCGGAACTGCGCAAATTCGCCAGGCACCTGTGCTGCTACCCGACCTGGTACGCGCCCAAGTTCGAATCGTGGACCGCACCGGAATTCTGCGAGTGGAGCAGGGCGGCCGGGTATCGCCCCGCCGATAACGGACTTGAGCCCAGACCGGATTTCAATCCGGAAGGACGCGCCGCCTTCATGTTGAGGAAAATCATCACCATGAGCCGAGAGAAAGGCCTGAAAATCCTGCTGGTGAACATGCCCGTAACCCGACAGGAGATGAGCAGGATCCCGGCGGACGGCTATGAGAGGTACCTCGCGTTGCTCCAGGGATTGGACGGGCACGACGGCGTAACGTTTGTGGACATGAACCGGGGGCAGATTGAAGAGGAGGGACACTTCACCGATGAGGTGCACCTGAACGCCGAAGGCGAGGCCGCCTTCACACGAATGCTCGGCGGGAAAATCCTGGAGATGCTTGAAGAGTAGCGCCGTTCGCCCGCCTATTCCGACTTCTGCATCTGGAATTCGCGCAGGAATTCCTCTTCAACCGCCTGTACGACCTCCTCTTCGTCGAGGGGGTGGCCGAGGATTTTCGCCATTGACGTGACCCGCTTGCGCGTGATACCGCATGGCACGATCATGTCGAAATAACTCAGGTCGGTGTTTACGTTCAACGCGAAGCCGTGAAACGCAATCCACTTCGTCACGCCCACGCCTATCGCCGCAACCTTTTCCTCGCCCGCCCACACTCCCGGGTATTCCGCGTCGTGACGCCCTGCAATGCCATAGCGCGACAGCACGTTGATTAACGTATCTTCGAGTTTAGTAAAATATCGCCGGATGTTAAGCCCGCGGTGTGAGAGAGAAAGAATGGGATAGCCCACGACCTGCCCCGGGCCGTGATACGTGACATCTCCGCCGCGCCTGATGCGGCGGACTATGGCGCCGCGCTCCTTCAGAACGTCTTGCGGCACGAGAAAGTTGTCACGCGAGCCGAAGCGGCCTATCGTAAAGACGTGATCGTGCGAAAGGAGAAGCAGGAACGCGAGGCCCTTGTCGGCCCGCACCCGTTCGACCAGTCCCATCTGCTTTTCAACGGCCTCGTCGTAGTCCATACGCCCCGGCCGCATTACATGGCACTTTGCGCCCATGAGTATTATTTTTTCTTCCTGCGCGCCTTCGCCGCCAGTTTTCGCTCGAGCCCCTGCGCGGCGGCGGCCGCGGGCGCCCATATGTCCGCACACGGCGGCGCGTAACAAAAATCCGCCATCGCCACATCCGATACGGTCATCCCGTGCTGAATCGCCAGCGACATCGTGTTCACGGTCTCCGGCACGGTCTCTTCGCCCATGATTTGCGCGCCGATAAGTTGTTGTGTCTCCGGGTGCGCCAGCAGTTTGATGCGAACCGGCTTGCCGCCCGGGTAGTAGTGGGGCAGCGTCGCATGCGTAACCTTGACCGTTTCCGGCTTGAGGCCGTTCTTCCGCGCCAGGTCCGATGTCAGCCCGACGCTCCCGATTTGCATGCCGAAGAGTTTCATCACGGCGGCGTTGTAGAACTTCGGCACCTCGGCCTCGGCGCCGACCATGTTCATGCCCGCGACCACGCCCTGGCGTGTCGCAACGGT
>QNCA01000353.1 GCA_003644325.1 Planctomycetota bacterium | reverse complement strand
GAGACGTCCGACCGTTACGGAGAGGTTCGTCTCCCTTGCGGGGTCAAGTCCCAGCGCCCCGGACACCGAGACCTCGCCGACGTCCTTTATCTTCACGTGCGTATCGGCGAGACGCAGCGCCTCGCCGCCGTCCTTGAGGAGCAGGCGTGTCTCGATGTCTGCGGGCTGTCGCGCCATGTCGAGACAGAAGGCGCTTTCTCCGGAGTGGAGGTACTGGAAACCGTCAACGGATACCGCCGCGTCAAGCGAAACGTCCGAGCCGGGCCGTTGTTCGAGGCGCATCGTGATTTTCGTATTGCCGAGCAGAAAGCGGCCCTCACCACCCGGCGTGTAGTAGCGAAACGCCCGCACCGGTCTTCCGTGTTCCGCCGAGAGCGTGATATCACCGCTCCACGCACCGTCCTCCTTCAAATCCATCTCGCAGTTGACATGGATGGTTCCCCTGAACCGCGCGGGCCGCAGCCACTCCGGAAACATGTGGCGCATCCTGCTCCATATCTCATCTACATCCAGTTCAGGAACAGCCGCCGTCACGCGCAGCGAGTCGCCTTCTCGCCTGAAGTTCGCGGCGACGCCCTCCATCGTGAAACTCCTCAGCGGTTCCTTCCCCTTGCGTGCCGGGGCGTTTGTCATGGTCAACGAATTCAGGGAGACGGCAAACTCCGACGGCGTGCCCGCCGCCGCGATCTCCAACCGGGCGTCCCAGTCCAGCATTTCCTTCAGGAAATCTCCGTCCGGCGCGCGGCCCAGGAGGATTTCCAGCGCATCGCGATTCCTCCGCGCCTTTATCACCGCCGCGAGGTCAAGGTACGCCCTGCCCTCCGGTTCGGCAGGGGGTGCGGGGCGGTAGAGACCGCGCGAAACCGCGACGCGCTCGAACTGCGGGCTGCTCAGTTCGGCAGTGATGTTCCGCATTTCCTCCAGCGCCTGCCCGGTGATTATTTCCGCGCCGATTCCGCCGCGCAGCCCCTCGACGGGTTTACCCAGAAAGGGCACGTGCGCGTTACAACCCGCCAGGGCCGCGCTCCACGACACTACGTAGCGCAACCGGCCGTCTTCTCCGCGAAACGTGTCTATCAGCGCCCTGCCCTCTGTTTTCCCTTCCAGGCGCATGCCCTTCATCTCAGGCAGGAAGAGTCTTTGCACTATCGACCAGGTACGCTGCGCATCGACCTCTCCGACGCTTTCCACTCTCACCCGGTCCAGCCGGCCGTCGGACAGCCCGACAGCGCCGCTGCACCTGAAGCGGCTGTCCTTCGACAGCGTTAGCGTGATGTCCGCCTCCAGGGTGAATTCGGCCGGATCGAGTCTCAGCGCTCCGGAGACCTCGACGTTCTCATCCGCGGCCACGTTGCCGCAGTAGTCGTACCCGGCGCGATTCGCGTGAAGTCTCACCTGCATGGTAATGCCGCCCGCCGGGGCGCCCTTGATGCGGACGGGTCCGCTGAGACCCGTAACCGAAGCGCCGTAGCCGGCGAACGAGACGTCATCCAGTTCGGAGTCTATCTCCGCCTCCAGGTTGTCCAGCGGGCCGGAGACGTGGATTTCACGCGCCGTCAGATTTCCCGACAGGCGCATCTCTTTGAGCGGCGCATCATCCGGCGCGAAAAGTGAAGAGACGCCCCGCGCGATATTTACCCCGGATGCCGCCGCGCGAAAATCCAGGAACGGCGCCCCGTCTCCGAGGGAAAGAAAACTCCCCGGCGTTATGTCGAGCCTCCCCAGGCCATTCAGGACGACATAGTTGTCGCTTTCGGGGCTGACGGCGAGCGTCTCGCGCCGGAGGTCGTATTTCAGGCCGAGCAGCAGGTCCCCGCGCAGCGCGCCGGCGCCTTTTCCCGTCAGGCCCGCCGTGAAATCGGAGAGAGAGATTTCCGCAAAGACCTTGCCTGCATCCATACTCAGGCGCAGCCGGACCAGGCCCTCGCGCGCCTCGACCCCCGCGGCGTTCAGCGCATCAACGACGCCGGGCAGGTCGCGCAAATTAATATCGGCGGCACCTAGATCGAAGACAGCGGAACCCGGCAGGTCGTCCATGAGAAAGTTGCCGGACAGGGTTATCCACGACGGGGACCTGCCCAGGCGCGCACGGCCGTCAATCTGCGTGCGCGAGTCTCCGCCGAAATCGGTCAGGGTGAACTGCGCATCGCGCAGCCTGAGAGAGATTCCATCGATGTCAACGTCGGCGCCGGCGTTCCTGATGTCGAAGACGGGGATGTTGTATCCCTTTTCCTGTGCGGGCGGCAGCCAGTCGGGACGACCGTTCTCCACGGTGATTTTTACCCACACGCCCGATGCTTCGATGCGGGAATACCTGCCTGACATGATTGAAGCGATGTCGCCGCCGATGACCAGGCGGTCCACCGTAAGGAATGGGGCGGAGTCGCCGGGGTGAAATGCCCTCACTTCGTGTACGACGACCTCGGATGCGGGCGAGACATCGATACGGCCTGCCTTTGTTTCGGCCCCGAGGATTGCGCCCAGGGCTTCCTCTACGGCCGGGTTGAGGTGGCCACGGCGGGCCAGTTCCGGCAGGGCCACGAAAACGCCGAGCAGGAAAACGACGATGAGCGCAACGCATGCAATCAGCATGCGCCGCAGCAGGCGAAATCGCCGCTTGTCTTTTTTCCCGGTCGCTTTCATGTTATCGGTTTCTCCGATAAGTCCGGCGAATCGTATCAAACGCGAACGTCCATAACAAGTTCGTCATTCGCATATTTAGACGCCGCAACGCAATGCGAATTCAGAATCAGACTGTCCTCCGGAGGGATGAGACATCTTCAAGGGGCGGTTCTGCGGGATGAGTTGTGGACGAAGGCATGCGTAAAGTTTGGTTTTTCACCGATTTTTATACGGTGACAGTCACTAATCTACGACCCGTTCTCCCGATTCCATCGGGGGAGCGGCTCCGCAATTACTCAAGTTGACTGACTTTTTCCGGGCAATGCCGGATGTTTGGTCTTACGGTGACAGTCACCAATCTACGATCCGTTCCGACAAGGTCGGAGCGGCTCCGTAATTGGTGACAGTCACCGAGGTTAGAAAAAGTCAGTCAACTTGAGTAATTGCGG
>QNCA01000352.1 GCA_003644325.1 Planctomycetota bacterium | reverse complement strand
TCGCTGCCCGCATTGAGCACGAGCGCACGAACCAGCTTGACGGTCTCCAATTTGCGCTGGCGAGCGATGACACCATGCTCCATGGCGGCAGCCTCGATCATCCTGTCGGGAAGAATTGCTTGCAAGGTGTCGCAGAGAATGGCAGCTTCCATGGGTGGGCCTCCTGCTTGGATTTATCTGTCTAACTGTTGCTGCTAAACTGGACACGCATGGAATGATAGCAGACGTATGTTGTATCAAGAGTTGCCAGTGGAGAATTGATTTGCGGAACAGACATAACCGGATAGTATTTTTCTTGGGCTTTTTGATAGTCGCCGGCTGCGCGGGGGAAGGACGATACAGTCTTCAGGTGTTTTTCCCAAATGACGAAGTGCTGGGCGATACTTCCCGGCTAATCGTTTGGGTGCTGGACGCAGGAGAGGGATCGTGCGAGCAGTTTATCCAGGGGGAGATAGATCCCGAGCAGGCAAGGTGGCGTGCCCGCCTGGACATTGAAGATCCGCGGGTGGACGCGCCTGGCCCGGATAGCATGCCGGGCGTACCGAACGGGGATCTGCTCTTCGTGGCCGAGGGGCGGACGACTTCCGGGGCGAAGATCCTGCGCGGCTGCATGCCGGCCCAGGTCAGGTCGGGAGAGACGGTGGAGGTGAGGGTGGAGTTGGTGTGCGTGTGCGAGCCGGTTCCCGGTGTTTGTGCGCCGATCGAGGAGGTTATAGACAACGAAGTGGACGACGACTGCGACGGCAAGACCGACGAGTGTGAGTCACAACTCGATTGTGATGACTCAAACGGGTGCACGCAGGATCTTTGCGTTGTGGATCAATGCCAGCATCCTCACTGGCCGGATAAAACGCTCTGCGACGACAAGAATCCCTGCACCTCGAATGATGCCTGCCTGGATGGATTGTGTACGGGTCAAGAGAAGAATTGCAGTGACTTTGATGGCGCCTGCGTGCAAGGCGAGTGTAACCCGCTAAGCGGGTCATGCGAGGCCCGGGTAAAGGAAGACCTGACCCCTTGCGAAGACGGTTTGTTTTGCAGCGTGGACGATATATGCCAGTCGGGCGTTTGTATCGCGGGCGGAGATCAGAACTGTGACGACGATGAGCCATGTACCCGGGATGCCTGTAGTGAAACCGAGAGGGTCTGTACGCACGTCTGGGAGCCCAAGCCCGACATGGAAGGGCCCGTCGGTGACGCTAGCTGTCTAGATGATGAAGATAATGACTGCGACCACCTGGTGGATACTGACGATCCGGATTGTCTGCCATGCACGGTAGACGAAGACTGCGATGACGGCAATCTTTGCACGCTGAACAGTTGCACGGACAATGTTTGCGAGACCAGCGCTACCAATGAAGGTGGTGCCTGCGAAGACGGTTTGTATTGCACCGTGGACGATGTCTGCGCGAACGGTGTTTGTCGGGGGCAGCCCCGCGTCTGCGTGCCAAGCGATGACTGTCATAGAAGCGTTTGCCTGGAAGCCGCAGACCTGTGCGGCGAGCAGCAAAAGGACGACGGCGAGACTTGTGATGACAGTCTGTACTGCAGCGTGCAAGACAGCTGCCATGCCGGGGTGTGCCAGGGAGAGGACCGGGATTGCGAAGATGGCGATATCTGCACCTTGGATGACTGCGATGAGCAGTTGAAAGAATGTACCCACGAGTACCAGGAGATACCGGGGGCCGAGGGCCCGGAGGGAAGTCCATCTTGCGGCAACGGCGTGGACGACGATTGCGACGGGCAGACGGACAGTGCTGATTCTGACTGCTGCACTCAGGACTGCGCGGGGTTGGAGTGCGGGCCGGACCATGCCTGCGGGGAGCCCTGCGGCGAATGTGAAAACGATGAGACGTGCTGGTCGGGTGCCTGCATGAAAGGCCAATGGGTGACAATCAACTCGGCCGGGCAATCGTTCACGATGGGAGCTCCAATCAACGAGCCGGAGTATCGAACGGACGAAGTCCAGCATCAGGTGACCTTCACCCGCAACTTCAGGCTCTGGTCAACGCAGGTTACTCAGGGGTGGTACCTGGCGGTGATGGGATACAACCCGTCGACTTTTGCATCCTGCGGCGACGACTGTCCGGTTGAGATGGTGAGCTGGCGCGAGGCCGCGGCGTTTTGCAATGCTCTCTCGGAGGCCGAGAATCTGGCGACGTGCTATGCCTGCACTGGCAGTGCGCCTGATTTCGCCTCTTGTGACCTGAAAGCCGAATTTTCATCGCCGTACGATTGCCCCGGTTATCGCTTACCCACGGAGGCGGAGTGGGAGTACGCGGCCCGGGCGGGGACGACGGAGTCGACCTACAACGGAACCTTGGGTCCGGGCCAACTGGAGTGCGAGAATCCCAATGCGGTGGCGGATCCGATCATGTGGTTTTGCGGTAACAGCGGCTATGAGACCCATGAGGTGATGACAAAAGATCCGAACGACTGGGGACTGTACGACATGTTGGGCAACGTGTGGGATTGGTGCCACGACTGGTACGGCGAATATTCTGGCGACGAGACGGATCCCCAGGGTGCTTCGGGGGAGGTCTGGAACCGTGTCAGGCGCGGCGGGCACAACGGCGGCCCCGCGCATTATTGCCGCGCTGCCAGGCGGTCCAGTAATCGTCCGTGGGAACGTTTTGACTTCGTTGGCCTGCGACCGGCCCGGTCGGTCGAGTGAGCCCGGCTTGATGCGGTGTTTGGCGATGGCGTTCTTACCGCCAGGCGCAGCCACCAAGTGGCGGCCCTACCGTCAGTTTGATATTCGCCTACCTTCGTGAACAAAAGCCCACCTCCGCGTTTCAGTTGGACATTCCAGAAAATCAGAAGATCACAGTAGCTTGGCGCGAAATTTGCTTGTTCCAAAAAGCAAGCTTCCAATTTCAAATAAAAAGGAGGCCGTTCATGAATATCATCAAACTGCTTGGTCTTATTGCTATGTGCTCTTTAGTTTGCCTCGGCTTCAATGGATCTGACGACAATGATTACGAATGTGTTGTTGATTTGGAATGCGAGGTCACTCAGGTCTGTCGCAATGGAAAATGCGTATTGCCTGAGAAGTTGTGCGGCAACGGGCATATCGACCCAGGCG
>QNCA01000351.1 GCA_003644325.1 Planctomycetota bacterium | reverse complement strand
CCATCTACGAGCGGGCCGCTCCTTCAGAGCGTCTGCGCTCCGCCCGTTCCGGGTCCTCGCCCTGAGGACCCGCCAAGGTCCGAATGGGCAATGGTGACAGCCACCGGTGCGGCCTTTCCAAGATTCTTACATGCTCCCTTTCCAATTTATCCTGTTGACAAGTCGCCGGGCACGTCTTAGAATCTGGTGGAACATATCTGATCGCAGTCAATCCGTCAATTACGAGGGAGGGGAACGATGACCTGCGAAATCCCTGCCGTAGCGGTGGTATGTCATTTTACGGGCGGTCTGGCGGCATTGGGCCCCGTGCCGTGCGTACTGATGAGCTTCTTCGGGTTCTGGCTGCCGGCCATAGTAATATTGATAGCGCTGGTGGTCCTCATAATAAGCGCGCGAAATGTTTACTCCGAAGTAAAGGCCAAGCGCCACACGAAACCCCACCTGCTGTCGCTGCGGCGTCCCGGTGAAAGCCCCCCGCCGCAAAAGGAAGACTCCGTCAGCCTCTTCAAGCGCTGCTTCAGGCCCGTGCCCGTGGCGGACCTCGCCCCGCATCACCTGGACATACAGCGCTACGACAAGTTCTACCTGCCGCGCATGAGCGAGGAGGAAAAGATAGCCGAACTGCTGGAGGCGGGCCACAGCGTAGTAATCTCCGGCAAGAGCGGCGTGGGCAAGAGTCGCACCATCTTCGAGATGCTGACCGGCTTCGAGGAGTTCCAGGGATTCACCATCCTCCGCCCCTGCGGCACAATCGTGCGCCCCGCGCTAAACGCCATGTACATCCCGCGAAACCGCTACATCCTCATCCTCGACAACCTTGATGTATTCAGCGAGGAGACCGCCTCCGCCCGGGCAATGCTCGAAGCGCTCCGCACGACGGCCGAGCAGATGCTCATCTTCGCCACCATACGTAAGGAGTCCGAAGACGACCCCCGGTATCAACTGACCAGGCAACACGTGGACCTCTGGGCGGGATTCAAGGAAATCGAACTCGCCCCCTTCGCGCCCGACGAGATGGCCGAGATAATCGACGGCTCCGAGAGCGGCGTGGAAATGGACGAAGGCGTCGACGACACCGCCATCACCGCCCTCGTTTCGTTCAAGGCGCTCAGGGAGAAATACGCGACGTTCGACTCCGTGACCTGCCCGGAAAGCCTCAAGATAATCCTGAGCGCCGTGAAGACGTTGCGGGAGATGAACCAGCCGATAAACCTCCTGATGGTGAAGAGGATTTGCGTGGCGTCGCTTGAGCGCCGCCAGGTCCTGGACGAGGAGATAGGCAAATTGGTCGCCGCGGGATTCTTTGACCTCGCCGACGGCGAGATCGTATGCAACGACAAGATCGTGGACGAAATACTGGCCGAGGAACTGCCGCTGATAGAGACCGGGATACAACTGATCGCCGGGGGCAAGGACATGCTGCCGCTGTGGTGGGCGGGCGTGGCGCTGTTCAAGCGAGAGAACCACTACAAGGCGCTGCGCTGCTTTGAGAAAATATCGGAAAAATACAAAGACTTCGAGGGCGCCCGGCACTACGTGGAAAAACTGCACGAGGAACTGAACCTCGCTCCGGGAAAGATAACGGCCGAAGAACCCGAGCCGGAACCGCAGCCGGCGGAATCACCCGAAACCGCGACGGAGGAAGAGAAGAAAGAGATAGAAACGCCGCAGAATTATCGAGTGCTCGAGCGAGACCCGGAGGCGGAAATAATCGCCGAGACCGGCGAAGAAACGGCCCCGGAGTCTGAAGAGACTCCGAAGCCGGAGCCGGAACCCCCGGCCCTCGAAGCGCCGCCCTCCGAGCGCCGCAAGGAAAAGATAGAACTGAACAGGGACGCCGAAACCCAGGCGCAACTCCAGTCCTGGCGCAAGGAAATCTCCACACAGATAGAAAACCGTCACTACCGCCACGCGATAGAAAACCTGCACCGCCTGCTCGCCACCGACTACAACTGCTCGGAGACGCACATGGCGCTTGGCACGGTCTATGCAAAGGTCAACAATACCCCGCGAGCCGACTACCACATGCGCAAGGGGGTGAACCTCGACAAGACCAACGCCGACGTCCACCGCACATACGCTCAATTCCTCGAACGAACAGGCCAGACCAACAACGCGCTCCACGAATACCTCATGGCGGGCATGCTGGAAATAGTGAACGGCAGAGCGGAACTGGACGCCTTCGCCAAGTGCAGCGAACTCAGCCGCGCCGCCCAAAACCAGTACATCAACTTCCTGTCCGCATCCTACTACACCGCCATCCTGTACTGCCTGGGCGACCGCGACGACGCAATGGAACTCCTCAAGATGATAAAAAAGAGCCGCGGCCGGTACCCCGTCGTGGACTACATAATAGATACGCTCGACGGCAAGAAGCCCGAGCGCCTGGCCGGGAGCGACCTGGAGGTGAGGGCCGCCCGGCTAATCTGTGAACTCGTGGAACAGGAAATGCAAAAGGCCGGAGAAATCGAGGGAAAAGGGCGGCCGGAGGCCGCGGCCGAGCATGAATACGAACCACAGGGCCTCAGTGAAACCGACGCGTGAGGTGTGTCCGCCACCATGTAAGCACTTTGGTGACTGTCACTAATTACTCAAGTTGACTGCGTTTTTGTTAACCTCGGTGACTGTCACCGTAAGGATCCAGAAAAAGTCAGTCAACTTGGGTAATTACGGAATCTCGTGAGCCTGTCGAGCGAGATTCGTAGATTAGTGACTGTCACCGATCCATCAGGAAAGGCTGGGGCGTAGAACTTGTCCCGACCCGTCGGGATGGTGACTGTCACCTTTCCCCCGAACCAAAGACCTTCTGGTAGAGCCCTGGCGCGGATTTGGAGAACAGTTTTGGTGCGCGCAATATGGGCAGATTAGACCACGGGCGGGCTTACACAAGCCCGCCCAATTTTTACCGTCATCTCAGGAGGCACTTCCTTGACCTGACTCCGGCCCCCTTGCAATGGCGACTGTCGCCTTGCGGGCTTCCTCTGTCACAGCAGCAGTGCTGTACATCATAGCGACGAATATATCTTAAACTCCTCAGATTTTTGTCCAGACAACGGAAAGAGGTTTACTCAGGGTCAAATAAATTTTTT
>QNCA01000350.1 GCA_003644325.1 Planctomycetota bacterium | reverse complement strand
CTACGATCCGTTCCGACAAGGTCGGAACGGCTCCGTAATTGGTGACAGTCACCGAGGTTAGCAAAAGTCAGTCAACTTGAGTATTGTGGCACGCTTTCCGGCGTCCCCGCGGCGTCTCCAGCGGCGAGGCCGGTTTCGCGGAGCATGCCGCGGATCTCGTCTTTGGTCAGCAGGTCCTGGGCGCTGGACGTATAGCGCGTCACAGCGACCGGCCGTGCGCCGGGATAGTCATAGTTGGCGTCTATAAGGTCGGTCACGGGCGGTTTGACCACGAACATGCCGGGCAACTCGAGTGCGCGGAAGCGCTCCTGCGAGGTCATGAGTCCCTCGAATGGTTTTTCGCCGGGCTGCGCGCCGATGGTCTGGACCTCTATACTCTCCACGGGCAGGCCGTTTGCGGCGGCGTAGTCTTCAACCATGACTTCCGCCAGGTCGCCCACCCTGATGGCGGGCATCTTCAGTATGAAGATTTCGCCGCCGCGGGCGAGTTCGGTGGCCTTCAGGACCAGGTCCACGGCGTGGGCCTCGCTCATGACGTAGCGCGTCATGTCGGGGTCGGTCACGGTAATTTTCCGATGTTCGCGCAACTGGCGCATGAAGTGGGGCACGACGGAGCCGCGCGAGCCGAGCACGTTGCCGAACCTGACGGTCGCGAAGATGGTCCGACGGGACCCGCGGTACTGGTTGGCGGCGGTCATGAGTTTTTCCGCCATCAGTTTGGATGTGCCCATGGTGTTGCAGGGGTTGACGGCCTTGTCGGTGCTGGTGAATATCACCTTTTGGGCGCGGACGTGCATCGCGGCGTCAATGACGTTCTGTGTGCCGATGATGTTGGTCTTGACGGCCTCGAAGGGATTGTATTCACAGGAGACGACGTGCTTGAGCCCGGCGGCGTGATAGACTATCTCTACGTCTTCCATGGCGCGGAGCAGCCGTCCCCTGTCGCGTATGTCGCCGACGAGGAATCGCACGTCGGCCCTCTTGCCGAATTCGTGCCGCATGTCGAAGTGCTTTGACTCATCGCGGCTGTAAACACGCACCACACGGGGCGAGCGCTCCAGCAGGCGGCGCACGATAACCTTCCCGAACGAGCCCGAGCCGCCGGTTACCAATATTGTACGGTCTTTGAAAAAACTGTTCATGGCAAGCCGCAGAGATGCTGTATCCGAAACCCCTTATACTGCAAGGAAGATGTGCTTTTCCCACTGGTATATCGGCGGGGATCGGGTTTCCCCTTTATCACAAAATGCTTCCATGGTGATTCATCGGAAGGAGTTGGAGGGAAGAAGGGATGGACGTGGAAGGGGGCGGGTGACGGGGCCGGCAAAAAAGTTTATCCCCGCCGGCGAAATTTCCGGAGCGTAACACCGGGACAGTACAGGAGTTGCGGAATCCAGTTTCCGGCCGCCTGGAGCGGCGCGAGATTTTTTGGAAAATTTCTTGCCGGATGCCGATATTGAGGATATACTTTTAGCGAACCTTTGAGGGGGGAACTTACTTAAGCGGTTTCGGCGTTCGTATCGAACAGATATGAAAGTCGAAATCGTTTTGTGCAAAGTGGGAAAAAACACGAGTTCCCAATTAGGCGGAACCGCGATAAACACCAAATAGACGACACGAACGGCGGGTTTTGCACATGCGTGAAACGGAGGCAGCCCGGCCCGAGAGCAAGGCTGAAAGAGAAGATACCGGGTGGAGCCGGGTGAAGTAACGAGATTCGTGGCGGTGGTGAAGTGTTGTCGGTTCTGTTTTTTTGTAACGGGGTTAGCGCGGGACAACTCTGAACATTGCTTTAGTCTCGGCTCTTGACCGGATTTTTAGGGCGCGAGACGGGAGTGTAAATCATGGCATGGGATAATTTCAAGAAGATCACGTTTCGAAAGAAAAAAGGGATTTCGGACGGGTTGTGGATAAAGTGCAACGGCTGCGGCAATATGGTCTACAAGAAGCGCGTGGAAGAAAAACTGCACGTCTGCCCGGAATGTAACTACCACTTCCCCATATCCTACGAGAACCGGATACAGTTCCTGCTCGACGAAAACAGTTTCGAAGAGCGGTTCAGGAATCTCGAGCCGACCGACCCGCTTGGGTTCAAGGGATTGAAGTCTTACAGCGAGCGCCTGGCGAAGGCACAGAAGGCGACCGGCCTGAGGGATGCGGCGGTCGTCGGCAGCGGCAGAATCAAAGGCCACGACATAATGTTCGCCATGACTGATTCCCGATTCATGATGGGTTCGATGGGGTCCGTGGTGGGCGAAAAGATTACGCGTATCACCGAGGCCGCTCACGAGGCCGGCATGCCGCTGGTGATAGTGTGCGGTTCCGGCGGCGGTGCGCGCATGGACGAGGGCATGATCTCGCTGATGCAGATGGCCAAGACATCCGCGGCCATGGGCCGTTATAAAGAAGCCGGGGGGCTGTTTATATCCGTGTTGACCAACCCCTCGATGGGCGGCGCGATGGCGAGTTTCGCCTCACTGGGAGACTTCATCCTGGCCGAGCCGAAGTCTCTCATCGGGCTTGCCGGGCCGAGAGTCTGGCAGAGCACCGTGCAAAACCAGAAGATACCGGAAGGCTTTCAGACCTCCGAGTTCATGCTGGAGCACGGGTTGATAGACATGATAGTCAACCGCAGCGAGATGCGCGACGTCATCTCGCAAATTATCCAGTTCTGCCCCCCGCGCATCAAGGCGCAGGCGCCGGAGCCCGCGCTCGCGGCCGTTTGAGCGCAAAACAGAGATTAAACACCAGCCGCCTCCTTAACGGGAGGCGGCTTTTCCGTGGGACCGCAAATCCCTAGCCCGGATGTCTCACCGCGAAGGCGCGAAGGCCGCAAAGAAAATCTCAACGTTCCCGACCATTAAACATGCCGACAGTCGGCTTAGAAGAAGGCTGTCACGTTGTCGTGGAATTGTATTGACCCAAGTTGACCGACTTTTGCTAACCTTCTCAAGTGGACTGACTTTTTCCGGATGATGGTGGGTGCTTGATTATAATCTGCTGTTTCACAACACCTTACGGTGACAGTCACCAATCTACGATCCGTTCCGACAAGGTCGGAACGGCTCCGTAATTGGTGACAGTCACCGAGGT
>QNCA01000349.1 GCA_003644325.1 Planctomycetota bacterium | reverse complement strand
CTTTCAGTTTTGAGAGTTTGGCCTCCGCGCTGGAGTTCTCGACGCTCTCCGCCTGCTTTGCGAGTCGGCGGAGTTCAGCGATTTCCTCGCGTACCTGTTCGGCATTACTGGCCAACGTGACAGCCTCAAGCATTTGCTCGAGACGTTCTCGCTCGCCTTCTTCCATTTCTTCGAGTTCTTCGGGATCAGGGAGTTCGGGTGGAGCAACACGGGCAAGTTCCTGCGCGTGTTTCAGGCCTTCCTCAATCCTGCGGGCACGGTTTTCGAGGCTGTGTCGCATAGCGTAGGTACTGGAGGCCAGCCTGCGCTGATAGAGAGTCATCAGGAAACCAATCGCCCGGGCGCGTGGATCGTTACCCTGAGCAGCGGCCTTTGCGCTCTGTCGCTTCACAAAGCGCGTTACTTCTCTGTAAAGTTCAAACTCCGGCCCATCTATCTGAAAGTCTACCGTGTGAGGAATGCGCTTGGTAAATATTTTTTCAGCGGCCCATGTGCCGTCCGGCCGACGCTCCGGGAAATAAACCATAGCCTCCTTCGTGCGACGGAGATAGAACGGGGCACGGCGGCGGTCCATGGCCTCGCGGATGGAACGGACGTCCGCGTAGGCGTCCGGGTCGAGTAGTTGAAGGAATAGCGTAAAATTTGCGGCGTCGCCCTTGTGCGGTGTAGCGGTCAGAAGCAGGAAATGGTCCGACGTATCCCGAAGCAGTTCGCCCAGAGCATAGCGGGCGGTCTTGCGCGCCGGAGGCGTCCAAGACATGCGGTGTGCCTCGTCCACGATGACCAGGTCCCAATGCACTTGCCTTAGACCCGGCAGTATCTCGGTCCGCTTGGCAAGGTCGAGTGACGTGATGACCTTCTTCTGCTCTAGCCATTGGTTGACACCGAACTGGTCGCGGATGTCACCTCCCTTGAGACGAGTGAACTTTTCGTCAAACTTTTCTTTGAGTTCCCGTTGCCACTGGAAGGAAAGATTCGCTGGGCATACCACAAGGATGCGTTCAGCCAAACCGCGGAGTTGGAGTTCTCGGATAAGAAGGCCCGCCATAATCGTCTTTCCGGCTCCCGCGTCATCCGCGAGAAGAAAACGGACCCGAGCGAGTTTTAGGAGATAATCGTAAACGGCCTCGAGCTGGTGGGGAAGCGGGTCAACACGGGAAATGGACAATCCAAAATACGGATCAAATTCGTAGGCAATGCCTAAGGAATAGGCTTGGAGGCCCAGTCGCAAAAGCCTCCCGTCACCGTCGTAAGTGAAGTCAGAATCTAGTACGTTGAGTGTTTCCCACTCCCGAGCAGTGAGAGTAACCTTGCGGAACCGCTCGGTATGGGTTCCAACCAGTCCTACGACGCAAGCACCGTTCGCCTGAGAACGGACTGTTTCAATCCGCATCGGCTCACTGAACAGCGGACCTATTAGAACTTGGCCTTCGCGGAGGTTAATGTTTCTTGGCATCTGCTTTTTTCCTAGTCACAGGAAAGGATGATCATTTGTCCATATTCCCTTGATAATGCGATGCACAACCCAATCTCACCTATTCATCGATCTATTAGATGCGGAATCCACACAAGCAACCGGTCGTGTGCGACAGCATCCACTGATAGACTGCCTCAATCTGGTGAGGAAGTGTTCTGATACCTGAAAGGCTGACGGCGAACTGCTTGTCGTGTGCGTAGGCCAGACGTATCCTAGCTGACTCAATAAGCAAGCGGAGTTCATCAGCATCAATCGGCTGGACTGCCGCAGTCTCAAGTTCTTCCTTCTCAACAAGGGCTACCGGCTCCTCCGCAGAAATGACCGTTTCCTCAAGACTTCCGTCTGGAAGTCTCACACGGCATTCATAGCCGTTGCCAAGCGACCGTGCATCTTCGAGAATCACGGGCACATCGAAATGGCCGGGCAGTGAAACCCTCTGTCCTATAGGCAATGTGGTGGGATCATCAACCATTGCTCCCCCTTTTTTCCTTGAGTAGTTGGGTTTGCCTCAAGCGCCTCCAATGGTAAATTTTATGTTCCAACGGTGACAAAATCCTACCATATCTGTGACAAATTGCAATGTTACAACATGTTGGCTCATGACAACGAGCGAGTAATATCAAAGACTGAATCTTGATGATCTGCCTACACAACGCTCATAGCTCACGCTACACCGAGGAAGAAAGGGCGGCCGCGAAAAATGAAGGGAAAAGAGAAAGGAAACTGCATCAATCAAATACAAGTTGAATGAATCTGAAGTTTCGGCAGGTCGAAGAGGGTTTCGGGGGGAGGGAGGTGGTTAGTGGCGTGAGTTTTGATGATGAGGGCGATGAGGCCGGCGATGACGGTCGGGCAGTAGATGATGCTGCGGGCGGAGCAGGGGAGCCGCTCCGCCTCTTCAGCACCGTAGAGGTTGGATTCGTAGAATCCGATCTGGTCGGGATCGGTGGGACGAATTGCATAGATTCGCGCGAACTCGGCGCCCATCCTGGCGTCCACGAGAAGTGGAATCTGGGGGTTGATCTTGGCGCGCCGCCAGATGTCTTTGCGTGGCATCATCGAATCCACCGCAGCGATAACAACGCCTGAAAGGCGCTGGCCCCTGTATCGACGGTTTTCCGTCTCAATGGTTACGTTGGTCAAATCCTGAACGAGTTCACGTAGTGCTTCAACCTTGGGCTGGCCCACCATTGAGGGCTTGCACATCTGATTGGAAATGTTAGCCTCTTCAAGCAGGTCGTCATCCCACACGGTGACGTTGCCGCAGCCCATCTTGGCCAGCGTAATAACAGTTGCCGAGCCGATTGCCCCAGCACCGATAACAGTTATAGGGAACTGTAGTTTCTCCGGCGCAACTATATCGAGTTGCCGCAGGAATCGTGTTTGATCGCGTATCATGGTTGTTCTCCTGTGAAAGGAATTGTGAATCAGAAAGGGAATTCTTCTTGGTCTATTGCTCTTTTCCGTGAGCCTTCAGCCTCCTGGCGAGACTCGGTCTCTTCGAAATACCAGTCCTGCCCGTCCACCAGTGGGCACCAGTCCGGCCTGTGCCAGGAGCCGCAGTATTCGCAATACTCCTCAAGGACTACTTCTTTCTCAGCAGAGGCCGCGGACGAACCCG
>QNCA01000348.1 GCA_003644325.1 Planctomycetota bacterium | reverse complement strand
GTGCAGTTGAAGCGGCGCTATGACCTGATACCAAACCTGGTCAATACGGTGAAAGGCTACGCGAAGCACGAGAAGGAATTGTTCGAGAACGTGACGAAGGCGAGGGCGAACGCTATCGCGGCGGGTTCGGTAGGGCAGCAGGCCCAGGCGGAAAACATGCTGACCGGCGCACTGCGGAGCATATTTGCCGTGGCGGAAAACTACCCGGAACTGAAGGCAAACCAGAACTTCCTCTCCTTGCAGGAAGAGTTGTCCGCGACGGAGAACAAGATATCGTTCGCGCGGCAGCACTACAACGAGTCGGTGAGGGCGTTCAACACGCGCATCCAGATGGTGCCGAACAACATCGTCGCGGGCATGGCGAACTTCAAGCAAGAAGAGATGTTTGAACTGGAGGACCAGGCGCAGCGCGAGGCCCCGAAGGTGGATTTTTAGCATTAGTGACTGTCGCCCCAAGAGGTGGACCTGGGTCTCATGGAAGGCATATTTGACGCGATTGCGCGGAACAAGCGGAACACCTGGCTGCTCATCATGGCGTTTGCCGGGCTGATTTTTTTAATAGGCTGGGTATTCGGGTGGTACTGGGGCTCGCCGTGGATGGGGTTGGCCCTGGGCGCGGTGATTGGCGTTGTGTTAACGGTGACGGCTTACTACAGCGGCTCGAAAGCGCTGCTTTTTGCGAGCAGGGCGAAGCAGATAGAGAAGAAGGACGCGCCGCAGTTGTTCAACGTAGTGGAGGAGATGTCGATAGCCGCGGGTCTGCCGATGCCGAAGGTATACATAATCAACGACACCGCGCCGAACGCCTTTGCCACGGGTCGGGATGAAAAGCATGCCGCGGTCGCGGTGACGGCGGGCCTTTTGCAGAAACTCAATCGTGACGAACTGCAAGGAGTAATAGCGCACGAGATGTCGCACATCGGCAACCGGGACATCCTGTTTGCAATGATGATGGGCGTGCTGGTGGGGCTGGTGGCGCTGTTGTGCGACGCATTCCTGTATTCCATGTGGCTGGGGGGCGGACGCAGGCGGAGCAGTCGCAACCGAAGAGGCGGCGGGGCTGAGGGGATAATAATGCTTGTAGGTCTATTGCTGGCGATACTTGCCCCGATATTTGCAAAAATTCTGCAGTTGGCGGTGTCGCGCCAACGGGAATACCTGGCGGACGCGACGGCCGTTCGCCTGACACGCAACCCGGAGGGACTCGCACGGGCGCTTGAAAAGATAAGTTCGGACAGGGAGGTCCTGGAAGTTGCCAACCGCGCCACGCAGCACCTCTACATCGTCAATCCCATCAAACGGTTCGAGAAGCGCGCCAAGTCTATGTTCAGCACCCATCCTCCCGTGAAGGACCGCATCCGCCGCATCCGCTCGCTCCGTTGATTCCGGGGTTAAACCAACCCGGCACGAAATTCTCGGCAAAGCGGCTCCGCGGTGAATTCGGTGTGAGAAATCGGGCGAAGGGGACGCTGGTCTGGCTTGCTTTAAGCGAAATGTCTAAAATGTTTAAGCCTGATTCCGAAGGCCATCAGGGCACAGGACGCTAGATGCCCGAGGGCAGAAAGACGTAACGAGCCAGGAACAACGCCCCGAGTACATAAACCAGCCAGTGTACCTCGCGCCATTTGCCCCCCAGCAATTTGACCAGCGGGTATGAAATAAAGCCGATTGCAAGGCCGTTGGCTATGCTGAACGTCAGCGGCATGAGGGTCACGGTGAGGAATGCGGGAATCGCGTCGGTAATGTCGGCCCAGTCTATCTTTGCGATATTTCGCATCATGAGCACGCCGACCATCACCAGCGCGGGGGCGGTAACGGGAAAGAAGTAGCGCGTCTGCGTGACTACCCCCAGGGTCACCTTCGTCGCGACCGGCACGCCGCCGCCGAAAAGGGCGACAATCGGGGCGAAGAATATCGCGCCGACGAAAAGGGCGGCCGTGACGACGTTGGCCAGGCCAGTCCTGCCGCCCTCGGCGACGCCCGAAGCGCTCTCGATGTACGATGTCACGGTGGATGTCCCCGCAACGGCCCCGGCCATCGTGCCCACGCTGTCGGCCAGCAGCGCCCGGCTCGCGCGCGGCAGTTGCCCCTCACAGTCCAGCAGCCCCGCCTGCTCGCTCACTCCTATCAGTGTGCCTATGGTGTCGAACATGTCAAAGAACAGCAATATAAGGATGGGCGCCAGGAAGATGTGCAGATTCTGAAACACCCCCGCAAGGTCCAGGGCGAGGAATGTCGGCGTTTGAATCCGGGGCAGGCCGATGACGCTCTCGGGCGCTTCCACAACGCCGCCGATTATGGCGATCACGCCCGTGGCAAGGATGGCGAGAAGTATCGCCCCCTTGACGCGCAGCGCCATAAGCGCCGCCGCGATGCCGATGCCCGCGACGGCGACAAGCGTGTACGGGGCGCGCAGGTTTCCCAGGCCGACCAGCGTCTCGGGGTGCTTGACGATAATGCCGGCGTGTTCCAGGCCGATGAACGCGATGAATATGCCGATGCCCGCTGCGATTCCGAACTTGAGCGAGCGCGGAATGGCGCGGACTATTACCTCGCGGATGCGGGCAACGGTGAGAATGGTGAAGATAACGCCGGAGAGAAACACCACCCCCAGGCCTATCTGCCAGGGCACGCCCATCTGGCCGCATATCTCGTAACTGAAGAAGGCGTTCAGCCCCATGCCCGGCGCAAGCGCGATGGGGTAACGCGCCACGAGCCCCATCAGCAGCGTCGCAAAAGCGGACGATATACACGTCGCCAGCATAACCGCGCCGAAGTCCATCTGAGCGCCTTCGCTGAGGATCGCAGGGTTGACGAAGATAATGTAGGCCATGGTCATGAATGTAACCAGGCCCGCCAGGACTTCCGTGCGGACGTTTGTCTTATTTTCCCGAAGCCTGAAGACCTTGTCCAGGAATTTCATCCTCCCCACCTCTTAACAGATTTCGCCTGCGAGTCTGAAGCAAGGGACGACCGCCGCATTATACCCGGTCCGCCACAGGCTGCAAATCAATTCCCAGGGGGAGGGAGCATGTAAGAATCCCGGGCGCTGCCGGCACGGTGGCAGTCACCATCTACGAGCGGGCCGCTCCTTCAGAGCGTCTGCGCTCCGC
>QNCA01000347.1 GCA_003644325.1 Planctomycetota bacterium | reverse complement strand
CGACGCCGACCGCGAAGCCCGCCAGGTCGAACTCGCCGTCAGAATAGAAGCCGGGCATCTCCGCCGTCTCGCCGCCCAGCAGCGCGCACCCGGATTGCACGCACCCCTCCGCGATGCCCTTCATCACTTCCACCAACTGCTTCCGTTCCAGACTGCCGGAAGCGATGTAATCGAGAAAAAACAGCGGCTCCGCGCCCAGCACTATCAGGTCGTTGACCGACATCGCCACCAGGTCAATGCCGACGGTGTCGTACTTCTGCATGGCGAATGCTATCTTCAATTTCGTGCCGACGCCGTCCGTACAGGCGACGAGCACCGGCTTGCGATAGCGCCGGGCGAAGAGTTTCTGGTCGAAGTCCAGCGAGAACAGCCCGGCAAATCCGTTCGGCAACTCCATCACGCGCGGCGTCTTCGTCCGCCGAGCCAGTCTGCCGATGGCCTTGACGAAGTCCTCGCCCGCCTGAATGTCCACGCCGGCATCCTTGTACGTCCTGCCCTTACGATTGCCCTTTCTCTTCTTCACTGAACGTCTCCCGTATTAAAAGGGCCTTACTTGACCCGGCCGGCCTTGCCCTCTCCCGGAACCGTACCGGGTTGTTGTCGGCCGCGGCGCAGGCTCTCGCTCATCTCCTTCGTCCGCACCGGATAGCGCCCCGTGAAACACGCGGTACAGTAATGACCCGGCGGCTTGCTCACGCAACCCAACATTTCTTTCAACGGCAGGTACCCGAGCGTTGTCAGGTTCATGTACCTGCGTATCTGCTGCGAGGTGTTGTGCGAGGCCAGCAATTCCCCGCTTGTCGGGAAGTTTATCCCGTAAAAGCAGGGCGAAATGATGGGCGGGCAACTCACGCGCAGGTGTATCTCCTTCGGCCCCGCGTCCCACAGGTACCGGATGATGTTGCGGATGGTCGTACCGCGCACGATTGAATCTTCCACCACGACGACCCGCTTGCCGCGTATGACCGGCTCCACCACGCTCAACTTGAGGCGTACCGCCTTCTCGCGCTCCACCTGGAAGGGCTGGATGAACGTTCGGCCGACATAGTGGTTCCTGATGAACCCCCTGTCAAACGGTATGCCGGACTCCTCGTGGTAGCCCACTGCGGCGGAGTTGCCCGAGTCGGGCACGCTGATGACCACGTCGGCATCGACCGGAAACCTCTCGGCAAGTCTGGCGCCGAGGCGTTTGCGGACTTCGTGCACGACCTCGCCGAATATAATGCTGCTGGGACGGGCGAAGTAGATGTGTTCAAAGATACAGTGCTTCGGGCGTACCGAACGCCTGTCGCAAAAGGTCTCCGATTTCAGGCCGTTCCCACTGATGCGCAGGATTTCCCCGGGGTCCAGTTCGCGCACGAACTCCGCTCCTGTTGGAGTAAATGCACACGATTCGCTCGCCAGCACATATCCGCCGCCCTTGATGCGCCCCAGGCAGAGCGGCCTGAAGCCGTGGCAATCCCTCGCGCCTATCATCTCGTCGGGCGTAAGGAGGATGAATGAAAATGCGCCTTTCAAGTCCCTCAGGCAGCGTTTCAGGGCGTCGGGTTTTCCGGCGCGGGGGGGATGCGCCATAAGATGCGCAAGGACCTCGCTGTCATTGGTGGTCTGAAATATGGAGCCCTGCTTCTCCAGGCGGCCACGCAGGGTGAGGGCGTTGACCAGGCTGCCGTTGTGCGCTATCGCCATCCGCCCCCCGGCATAGGCGACGACTATCGGCTGGGCGTTCAGAATGGTGCTCGGGCCGAACGTGGAATAGCGCACATGTCCTATGGCCGCGGGATTTGCCAGGTTCTCGAGGATTTCTTCATTGAAGACTTCCACCACCAGGCCCATTCCCCGGTGGCTGATAATTGACCCGCCGTCCGTGGCGGCGATGCCGGCGCTTTCCTGCCCGCGATGCTGCAGGGCATAAAGCCCCCAATAGGTACGCTCGACAGCATCCTTACAGCCAAACACGCCGAAAAGGCCGCAGTTTTCGGTTGCCCCGTCCGCCATTCAGAGTTCCCGGTCTCGGTCTCTGGTCTCAAGCCCGACGGTATGATAGCAAAGACACGGCATCCGGTCAATCGTGGGGATCAGCCGATGTATTTTATGACGAGGCGGTTGAGAACGGCAACCCACTGGATGGGAATCAGGGCGGTTGAGAGAATGAAGACGGCGCAGGCGATGTCGTAAGGGACCGAGCCGCGCTTGAAGTCTATGAAGAGGATGCGCAGAGGCAGAGGGAATATCACCCTGGCGCCGTCGTCGGAGAGTTTTGCCCACCACAGCCTTTCGGCTCGGTGACAGTCACCTTGTTGCGGGGCGTCTGACCCCCTCGCGAGTATGAGTTTTGCCTTGACGATGAGGATTCTGTGGATGACGGTGATGTGGGGGAAGACGGCAAGTATCCACAGCGCGGCGGAAGCGCGCCATACGCACACGCCGATGATGAGCATTATCAGCCGCTCGACCCTGCCCCAATAGCCCTGGCGGATTTCGCCGACCATATTCTCGCCGCGGGACTTGGTGTAACTGACGAGGAACGCGCCCGCGACGGCCGCAGCAATGACGGCCACCGGCGCGGCCCAGTATTCGCGGTTGGCAGGCTCCCTGACGGCGAAGACGAACAGACCGGCGTAAAGCGCGAGGTCGGAGTAGCGGTCGATGGTGGAATCGAAAAACGCGCCGAACCTGGTCACGCGCCCGGTCCTGCGCGCGACGAGGCCGTCCACGGAGTCGAGGATGCACGCGCCGATGAGCACGCAGCCGCCGGTCGTAAGCCGGCCCATGCCCAAAAACACGCCGGCAAGCGCCGTAACCCCGAAGCCGACCAAGGTGATGGCATTGGGGCTGAGCCGCAACGCCATGAATATCCGGGCGAGTATTTCACCGGCGCCGCGGATTATCTTTTCGGCGATTCGTACGAGCATGGGAAAGAGGTAAAAGGTGAAAGGTCACAGGTCATAGACGGACAGGTGGTCGGATGACGGCGGCAGGTACTAATGACTCAAGTTGACTGAGTTTTTGTTAACCTCGGTGACTGTCACCAATTACGGAGCCGTTCCGCCCTTGTCGGAACGGATCGTAGATTGGTGACTGTCACCGTAAGGTGTTGTGAAACAGCAGAT
>QNCA01000346.1 GCA_003644325.1 Planctomycetota bacterium | reverse complement strand
GAATCGTACGACATCATCCACGGCTTCTCCCGCACGTACTTCCAAGACATCTACCGTATCGGCGGCGGCTGCCATGCGGGGTACCTGCGCCGGACCTACGCCTGGGCCGCGACGCCGTGGGGGCGCGCCTTCACCGCGCTCAACCCCCGCCACCGCGCCATCATCTCGCTGGAAAGGAAAAGATTCGACAGGAAAAATTACAAGCGCCTTACGGCGATATCCGAACTGGCGAAGAACGAAATCGTCGGCGAATTCGACGTGCCGCCGGAAGACATCACGGTAATATACAACGCGGTCGATGCCGACAGATTCTCGCCGGAACGCCTGCGGCCGCTACGCGGCAAAACCCGCGAGCGGCTCGGCCTGGCGCGCGAAGACATCGCCCTGCTCTTCGTCGGCACGGGTTGGCGGCGGAAGGGCCTGCGCGGCCTGGTTGACGCCGTCGCGGCGCTGAAAAACCCGAAACTGAAACTCGTAGTCGTCGGCGGGGGCGACCGTTCAACCATCGCGGACGCATCGAAGGTCCTTGAATCCGTCATCTTCGCGGGGTACTCCGCGCACGTGGAGGAATTCTACGCCTCGGCCGACATCTTCGCCCTGCCGTCGCTGCACGACGCCTTCGGCACGGTCGCCCTCGAGGCGATGGCGTCCTCGCTGCCGGTCGTATGCAGCCGCCTGGCGGGGGCGTCGGAGATAATGACGGACGGTGAGGATTCGCTGCTGGTGGACGACCCGCGCGACGTGAAGGCGCTCGCGTCGAAAATCGGAATCCTGCTGGATGAATCGAAACGGGCCGAAATGGGAAAGCGCGCGAGAAAGACCGCGGAGCGGTATTCGTACGAGAAGAACTACGAACGCACGATGGATGTCTACGAGCAGGTCCTTCGCATGAAAGGAATGACGGGAAATGCCCGAAGATGACCTGACACAATTCACAATCGCCGGAAATAAATGGACGGGACAGAAACGCTATGCCGATTTCATAACCATGTTCGCGGCGGACCCGGAATTGATATTCCGCAAAGACACCTGCCTTGTCAGTGACAGGAAGATGCGCGCGGTCGCCGTAATCCCCATCGAGGGAGAGACCGGCGCGCACGTCAAGAAATACAAGGCCGCGGGCCTCATACCGCGGCTGAGGCACGTCCTGCGCATATCGCAGGCGGATTATGAGTTCGCAAATCTTCTCTCCGCCCGGGACGCCGCCCTGCCCGTGCCGGAAATCATCTGCTTCGGCAGGCGCGGCGGCTGCGCGTACCTCGCCACCGTTCTTGTCCCCTCGGCGACGCCGCTGGTGAAAATACTGCGCCAAAACCCCGGCGCCTTCGACGATTCGCTTACCAACAACATCGCCGACCTGATCGCGAGAACCCACGAGGCGGGCCTCCTCCACCGCGACCTACACCTGGGCAACATCCTCCGCGATGCAAGCGGCGGCCTGCACCTCGTCGATTGGCACCGCGCGCTTGCCGGCACGTCGATATCCGACGAAGAGGCCGCCGAGAACCTGGGGCAACTGGACTTCTCCGTTTCGCGGGTGACGGACCGGGAGCGACGCAAGGCGCTCATCGAGGCGTACCTGCGGATGCGCGCAATCGACATGAACCCCGCGTCTTTCGCAGACGCGGTATTCGCGGCAAGCCGCGCGTGGGGCCGCAGACATTTCATGAGCCGCACGCGCCGCTGCACACGCGACTCGGGCGAATTCGCCGTCGAAAAAATCGGCGGGATGACCATCTATCGCAGGCGTGAATTCACGGACGACATCCCGGCCATCATCAGGAAACACCGGCAAATACTGGATGAAGGCGGAGACGGCATACTCAAAGTCGGCCGCAAAACGCGCCTGACCGCACTGCCGGACACGGGCGGTGAGCGCCGGATATGCGTCAAGGAGTTTCGCGGACGGGGGCCGGGTAATGTTATAGAAATGATTGCCCGCGGCGCGCGCGGCATGCGCGCGTGGATAAACGCCAACGGCCTGCTGGCCCGGGGGATTTCCACGCCCCGGCCGCTGGCCCTGGCGCGCACGCGGGGGCGGGAATACCTCCTGACACGTTTCGAGGAGGACACCCAGCCGCTGGACCAATGGCTGCGCGAGCGCTTTGAGCAGGTCGGCGACAAGGATACGCTGCATCGAAAGTGGACATTCATGCGCGCCATAGGCCGGATGCTGGCGGCATTGCACGGCAGCGAAGTTTTTCACAAGGATTTCAAGGCGAACAATATCCTGGTGACCGCGGGGGAGAGCGGCCCGCGCTTCTTCCTGCTGGACCTGGACCGCATGCGGTTCGACGAGCCGCTGTCACGGGACGATATCGAGTTCAACATCGCTTGCCTGAACGCCGCCGTGGGGAACTTCATAACGATGACGGACAGGCTGCGCGCGTTCAGGGAATACCTCGGCAGAGGCAACATCGGCGTTGAAGACAAGGAAATGATAAGGCGCATCGTAAAAATCAGCATAGCGCGCGACCACTTCTGGCGGCCGCGCGTCCGCGGGCGGCGGAGGCGCGGGGAGGTATGAGGATACTGCACTTATTCAGCAACTGGAAGTGGACGGGGCCCGCGGAACCCGCGCTGAACCTGGCGGCGGAGTTGAAAAAGCGGGGGCACGAGGTATATTTCGCGAGCGGGCACAACAAGGACGGCCGCT
Organism: Planctomycetota bacterium; assembly: GCA_003644325.1. Classification (GTDB taxonomy): domain Bacteria; phylum Planctomycetota; class B129-G9; order B129-G9; family B129-G9; genus B129-G9. The sequence continues at coordinate 457 of QNCA01000346.1, read as the reverse complement.
CCATCATAGCGGAACGCGCAGGAGAAAGGGACGTGCCGCTGATAGGCGGCCTGCGCCTGAGCAAGCACCGGGGGCTCCTCGCAAACCCGCGCGACGTGAAAATACTGGCGGAACATCTAAGGAAGAACCCGGTTGATGTAGTCCACACGCACATGGACAACGACCACGCCATCGCCGTAAGGGCCATGCGAAAGGCGAAAAGCGCGGCGTTGCTCGTCCGCAGTCTCTACGCGGGCGGCGTCGATTCGATTGCCCGGCGCACGGCGGCCGTTATCCGCGACCGCTGCGACGTGTTGCTGGCTCTCTCCACGGCGGTGACCGAAGCCGCGCCGGAGACGTTCGGCCTGCCGCCGGAACGGGTGCGCCATACCGAGGGAGCGATAGACACGGGCCGGTTTTCCCCGCGCGAGCGAAAAGCGGAAACGATGCGGGAACTCGGACTGGACGAAGACGATTT
>QNCA01000345.1 GCA_003644325.1 Planctomycetota bacterium | reverse complement strand
TCCAGCTTGGATGCCAGGTCAAGCAGTTCCTGGGGCGGGATCTGGCGGATCAGTTCCCCAGAATCCTTGTCCACAACTCGAACCACGGTCTGCCCCGTATCCTTGTGCACGGAGAACTGAACCCCAACACGGTGAAGAGTCTCCATGTCCTTGTTCAGTGTTTTCAGGAAGGACTCGGATAAATGCGGATCAGGCGCCGGGTTTTGCTGTTCCGGGGAATTTTCTGCCTGGGCGGTCCGGGCATCCCTAGCCCCATTTCCTGTAAAGACGTTCGAGGGAAGGGGGTTCTGGAGTCTTGCCGTATTGATTGCTTCTACTCCCATGTTAAGTCACCTCACAATACTCTTGACTTGCTTCCATAAGCTTTTACACACTGCCGTTTTTTCTTTGATGAAACGATCTTGGCGAATACCCGTTCTTTGCCTTGTTCCAGGGATTTTCGCGTTCTGTCCACAGCCTCTTTCAATTCAACCAGCAACTGCATGTCGTCCGGATTCGTGAACGGGCCGTGTTCAATCAATCGCCGAAAGGACTCATCATGTTTTTGCGCCATCCTCTCAATTCCGGCCAGATCTCCTTGTTTCAGCATGGCCGCAAGGTCTTCGCCTGTCTTCCTGAATAGCTCGATCTCCCTTTCAATCTCATGATGCGACATGGATTCCACCATATTTCTTACCCGAATGAGAAGCCATTCCATTTTTTCCCGAAGAAACAGCCATATCAGTATCGGGAAGTTGTTGGGCTGCCTGTTTCCATGTATCCAGCAGGTTTTCAAGGAGCCCTTTCACCTCTCTGAGCGCATGGACATTGCTTCCGCGGTTTGCTTCGGTCAACCTCCGAATCATGTATTCATACAGGCTCGAGAGATTACGGACAATCTCTCCGCCCGCATTTCGGTCAAGGGCATTGTCCAACTCACCGATGATGGCAATGGCACGGGAGATATATTCGCCCTTTTTCGCAATATTGCGTGCCTCCAGAACCCTTTCAGCAAAGCCGACAAAGCGAATGGCCCCCTCATACAGATCAAGGAGCATTTTTACTTTGTTGGTCGTGGTATCTACGTACACCTTGTTATACGTATTGAGCGCTGGCTGCATTCCCTTTCTTCCTCCCTTGACTCTTCGAATGTCTGCGACTTCCCTGCTATCTGTTTGTTGAGATTGGTTAGAGACGTTATCTGTTGTGTCAGGAAATCACTTGTCTGTTGATAACTGCTGATAAGTAATTCCAATCTATTAAACTGAGCCTGAAGGATCTCCTCCCGCTTGGAGATCCTTGCTTCCAGGGTATCCTGTTTGTCATTTATGTCATCGATGCTGCTCTGAAGACCGTCTTCCTTGGTGCTTATTATGCCGTCCACAGGATTCATCACTTCATCAAGATAGTCGGAGAGGGAAGTTATAATGCCCTGACTGGTATCAGTATCAGCCGTGAAGATCGCTATGACGTCGGAAATGTTGGTTGCAATGGCATCGGTCACTTCGGTGTCGTCCATCTGCATTTTTCCGTACCGGTCGATTGATATGCCGATTTCGAAAAGGGTTGAGACACCGTTTTCTGTTTCCTCAACCTGCGCTCCGAGTATGGTTCCGAGGCGCCAGGTAATGGACTTGAGCGTAGAATCCCCGATAAGCGGTCCGGATGATCCGTCTTCTCCGCCATAAGCCTGCTTGCTCGAAATTTCTTCAACGAGTTTGTTGTAGGCGTCCACGAATGCGCTGATTTTTTCCTTGATGCTGTCGGTATCGCGCGTTATATCCACAGAGACCGGTACCGTGTTATCAGCCTTGTGGAGATTGAGGGTCACCCCCGTGATCAAATCAGAAATGGTGTTAGAAGATCTTTCCACGTCAATGCCGTCAACAGTAAGCTGGCTGTTGGCCGCGGCACGGGTCGTTACCATGGATCCCCCATCGTACAGGCTGTCAAGCTGGCCGCTCGCACCGTTCGTAATATTCACACTGATGGTGTTGTCTGCGCCGCTCTCTTTGGATGTCATGGTCAGATAGGTATTTCCGAGTCCATCGTCAATCACGCTCGCGGTGACATCCGCATCAGAGCTGTTAATGGCCGCGGCGATCCCCGCAAGGGTTTCATGGTTGGAATCAATGGTCACATCCACAGCATCCTCTGTACCCACTTGAATAGAGATGGTCCCCGTACCCACCACATCAGTGGAGTCGATAAATGCTGCACTGCGGATCGTATGGGCCTGCGCCAGTCCACTGACAACAATGGAATGGTTTCCCAGCACAGCCGAGCCTGAACTGGTAACCGTGAGAATGTCTTCATTTGAGGAACTGCTTGATGAAACAGCAAAGTTGGAGGGATACCGCAGGTCATTGGCCGCGGACTGAAATGCACTGAGCGCGCTCTTGACTTCCCCGTAGGCCGAGAGTTTCACCTGGAAGGTATCTTCCTGCTGCTGAAGCAAGGTGATGGGCCTACGTTCCAAGTCCATCAGCTTCTCAATAATGCCCTGTGTATCAAGCCCGGTTGCCAGGCCGCCCACTGCCAATCCCATTTCCAAACCCTCTCAGTTCATGGTTTAGGGGAGGTTCCTTTGTGGACCTCCCCTTTTTGTTAAAGGTTACTGGAGGAGCGCAAGTGCTGACTGCGGGATGGCGTTGGCTTGGGAAAGCATGGCAACACCCGCCTGCTGCAGGATCTGCGTCCTGGTAAGGTTTGCGGTTTCCGCCGCAAAGTCCGCGTCCATGATCCGGGACCGGGCTGCAGCAACGTTTTCGGAGATATTCATCAAGTTGTTGACCGTTGACTCCAGCCTGCTCTGGACAGCGCCCAGTTTGCCGCGGAATGTATCGATTGTGCTGAGTGCCCCATCGATGGCGGTAATGGCTGAGCTTGCAGCAGATACGGTACCGACGCTGTTTCCGTCAATGTTCAGTCCGCTCGCGGTCATTGAGGCTCCTCCAACAGAGATGGTAATTGTGTCTGCTGCATTCGGCCCGACCTGGAGCTTCGTTTGATCCATACTGCCCAAAAGCACCGATTTTCCGTTGAATTCGGTTTTTTCTGCGATCCTCTTTATCTCGGCTTGCAGCTGTGTAAATTCTTCGTTCAGAGAGCTCCTCTCAGAGGTTCCATACGTTCCATTG
>QNCA01000344.1 GCA_003644325.1 Planctomycetota bacterium | reverse complement strand
TGGCCTGGACCGAGGCCGGGGGCACGATACTCTCCATAGAGGTCACGCGCATGCCCGGCAAAGGGAGGCTGACGCTGACCGGCAAACTCGGCGACGTGATGCAGGAGAGCGCCCGCGCGGCGCTGTCGTATGCGCGCGCCCACGCGGTGCGCTTCGGCATGGCGAAGGATTTCTACGAGACCACCGACGTACATGTGCACGTCCCCGAGGGCGCCATACCCAAGGACGGCCCCAGCGCGGGGCTGCCCATATCGGCCGCGCTGGTTTCCGCCCTGACCGGCGAGCCTATACGACGCGACATCGCCCTGACCGGCGAGATAACCCTTCGCGGTCGCGTGCTGCCCGTCGGCGGCGTAAAGGAGAAGATACTCGCGGCTCACAGGGAGAGCATCTACACGGTTATTCTGCCGAGGGAGAATCGCAAGGACCTGAAGGACATCCCGGAAGAAGTGCAGAAGAAGATGCGCTTCATTTTCGTGGACGAGATAGACCGGGTCTTCCCGAAGTTGTTCCTTCGCCGCCGCCGCATATCGCGCATGACGCTTGACGGCGAGGACCTTGCTCCGCCCGTAACCCACTAAACGAAAAAAAATGAACCACAGAATGAACCACGGAGAGATAATCAATTGTTTCAGTTCTCCGTGCTCTCTGTGTTCTCTCTGTGGTGAGAGAATCGAAGGGTACAAGACCGGGCAAGGCCCGGGGGTATTTACGCGGGTTGTTTTGAGACCTCAAGGCGTTGCTTGCGGTCTTTGCGGGTCTTGCGCAAATTGTAAATCACGCCCTTCGGGCAGGCCTTCACGCACTTGCCGCAATTCTTGCACTTGTCGTAGTCGATGACCGCCAGGTTGTCTATGACGTGTATGGCGTCGAAGGGGCATGCCTTCTCGCACAACTTGCACGCGATGCAGCCCACGGGGCATGTCTTGTTGACGATCTTGCCGGGGTCGTGTGATTGGCAGCCGACCACTACGGTCTTGTCTTCCGGCAGGAGCGTGAACAGGTTGTTGGGGCAGACCTTTACGCACGTGCCGCAGCCCGTGCAGCGCTCCTCGATGACGAACGGCAGGCCGTCCTTCATTACTATTGCGTCGAACGGGCACGCCTCGGCGCACGTGCCCAGGCCGATGCAGCCGTAGCGGCAGGCCTTGTCGCCCAGTTGTAGCAACGCCGCGGCGCGGCAGTCTTTTACGCCGGCGTAATCATATTTGTCGGCTACCCTGTTTCCGCCCTTGCACAGCAGCACCGCGTACTTCTTTGCGGTCTCGCCGATTTCCGCGCCCATGATTTTCGCTATTGCCTGCGCGACGGCTGCGCCGCCCGGGGCGCATTTGTCCATTGGCGCTTCGCCCTTTACTATCGCCTCGGCGTAGCCGGCGCAGCCGGCCATCCCGCACCCGCCGCAGTTCGCCCCGGGCAGTATGCCGGTGAGTTCATCAATGCGCGGGTCCTGCTCGACGTGGAATTTCTTCGCCGAGTATGCCAGTATCGCGCCGAACACCGCCCCAAGCCCGACCATAAGGACTACCGCGCTGATGATTATCGCGATTGCGTTGTCCGCGAAGAAATTCGCCTGTTCGGTCATTAGTATCGAAGGTACGTTCATGTTAAGCCGTGAAATTAAAAAGTATTCAAGTTGACCGGCTTTTTTGCGGTGATTGTCACCGTGAGCCTGTCTAGCCGGGTGACAGTCAGCAATCTACGAACCCCGCTCGCGTGGCTCGCGAGGTTCCGTAATTGTGACAGTCACCCTTGCCCTTTGCTCTTGTCCTTTGCCTTTGCCCTGTCTAGCCGGGTGACAGTCACCTTTCCGAAACATCCGGAAATCCGGATGACCGGTTATCCGATATTTGCTTTGAGTCCGCCTATCATGCCTGCGAAGCCGAGGAAGGCCAGAGCCATCAGGCCGGTGCAGATGAAGGCGATGGGCGCGCCCTGGAAGGCCCGGGGCAGTTTCGAGAGCGCCAGCCGCTCGCGTATGCCGCTCATGAGCATCATGACAAGGGCGAAACCAACCCCCGCGAACAGCCCGCTGAGCGTCGCCCACAGAAGCCCCTCGGCGAAAGGCATGCCCGCCCACTCGCCGCCCGGCTGCAGTTTCTTTATATTCAACAGCGATATGCCCAGCACCGCGCAGTTGGTCGTTATCAGCGGCAGGTATATGCCGAGTGAATCGTACAGGGGCTTGCTGACCTTTCGCATCACCATTTCCACCAGTTGTACGAAACTGGCGATGACCAGGATGAAGACGCCAGTGGTCAGAACTTCGCTCAGGCCGTTCTGCAGGATAAACTCCTGCGCCTTATGGAAGCCCAGCGTGCCCGTGAGGGAGTAGAAGATGTTCTGTGTGCCGGCCCTGATGAAGAAGTTGTTTATGACGAAAGTGACGAAGGACGCCATCGTCATGACGAATGTCACCGCCATGCCCATGCCGAGTGCGGCGTCGGTCTTCTTGCTGACGCCGATGAACGGGCACAGTCCCAGGAACTGCGCCAGGACGAAGTTGTTTACGAACACAAGGCCGATGATGATGTACAACAATTCCATATTAGCGCTCGCGAAAGATTAGTCAGAAGTCAGAAGGCGGAAGCCTTTCCTACTGCCTACTTTTTTTCAGGTCCCACTTCCCACGGTACGGTTGCTTCCACCAGCGCGTCGGCGGTCTGTTGCTCCCTGCGGATCTTGCGCCATTGGAAAAAGGCGAACATGACGCCTATCAGCAGGAACGCCCCGGGCGCGACCGTCATTACGGCCACCGGTTTGACCAGTGCGGCATTGTCGGCGCTGAAAACCTTGGTTACCGGTATCTCCCAGAGCGAGCCGTTGCCGATCAGTTCGCGGATGCCCGATATCGCCAGCAGCGCCAAGAGGAACCCGCCGCCGACGCCGATGCCGTCGCCGATGCTGCTCAGCACGTCGTTCTTCGCGGCGTACGCCTCCGCGCGGCCCAGGATGATGCAGTTTACCACGATTAACGGGATGAATATCCCCAGCGCCTGTACCACCGCCTTCGGCGCGAAAGCGTTCATCATCAGGTCAACCATGGTGACGAAACTCGCGATTACGATGATGAAGCACGGGATGCGTATCTGCCTTGGAAATCCCCTGCGCGCCGCCGAGATGATGGCGTTGGAGCAGATG
>QNCA01000343.1 GCA_003644325.1 Planctomycetota bacterium | reverse complement strand
GTTCCTCTCAATGGACAATCGCTAAGCAGGTACAAAAAACCGCCGCGGTTGAATTCGAGTCCAGCCCGCGGCGGTTTCGTCATCAATGCGTCAGGGCATAGACGAGGACATTCAGCCCGATGCGCAGGGCGTCGCGCGTCGAATAAGCCTTCGCATACGGTCGCTTACCGCCGTCCCACATCGAACCCAGTCCGTAACGGCTGTATATCACCGCAAGCACGCCGTTTATCGTTATCCCCTCCAACTGCGGCTGAACCAGGTTCGGGTTCTGTGCCAACGCATACGGCGTGTAATGCGCCTGCTTCACCACGAAGTGCGTGCTGTAAAGCGGATGCTCCGGCGGTATCGGCTCCAGTCTCTTGCCCGGCAACACACGCGCCATCTCTCGACGAAACGCCGAATCAAACGCCTCGCGCCCACAGCAGGCATCGGCAAGCAACACACCACCACTCATCAAATACGCACGCAGGTTCCGAACCTCCGCTTCGCTGAAGCTGAAATCCCTGTGACCCGTCATGTAAAGTATCGGATACTCAAACGCATCCAACTTCCGCAAATCAACTGGAACCCGCTTGAACTGAACCGCCATCGAGGTCGTTTCCGCAGCAAACTTCATCAGCTCCATCGGTGCCGACGGCGAAGGATCCCAATCGCCGTTGTGAATTATCTGACCAAAGACGAACTCGTCACGCGTCGGCTCCTTCTCCTGATAATACACCTTCTGCGTGCTCAAAAACCGCCCAAGCTCGTAGTTCGCAAGGCAGTATGTAACAATGTTCGCACCAAGCCTCCGCGCATCCGCTATCGAAACACGCTTCCCAGCCTCGTGCGTGTGACCCGCCCAACCGCAACTCAAATCGTAAGGACTGAATATCACCGCCGTACGACATCCGATATTTATCCCCATCAATGGCGGCGCGGCGCGAAACTGTCCCTTCCCCTCCTCCTGATAGTTCACATCCGTTATCCGATAGAAACAATTGTAAATCGGATCGTCCAACTCCAGCGGCAAAAGCGGCTTGTCGGGAAAGATGGCAGCCATCTCCTTCATGAAGCTCTTCGCAAAATCCTCGCTACCGCAGCACGCATCGCCTATCAGATAACCACCATCCTGAAGGAAAAGCCTTATCCTCCGCCGATACTCATCCGAAAAAGTGAACCCCTCGTGCCCCGTCAGGTAAAGTATCGGCGTCTCCGCAGGATTGAAGGAAAACTGGGCGAGATTTACCGTCGTCGGCTTGTACCTTATCCGAAGTTGCGCGCCGACCCATTTCAGCAACATCTCCATGTCGCCCGGGTCGGTCGTCCAGTCGAGATAGCTGTAGCGCCTGCCGGTGTCATCAACCGCCCAGACCCGCTCGCCGTATTCAACCTTGCCGACCAAGGTAGGCGGAGCGGGCGGTCTCTTCTTCTCCGACCTGCGCAGCGGCGTCGCCGGCAACGGTAATGGTGGGAAGGACTCGCCTCCCTTACGCCGTTGCGGCTTCGCCTGCGGCGGTGGTCCGCACGACTTGGCAACCGCCGTTCTCGGCTCCAGGACGCCCGTGAACACGATGGCGAGAACCACCGATAGCAGCAAACCGAACACCCGCTTTCCCGACCTTCTCATGGCTACACCTGCCTTTCCGCGCGATGCTTCCGGTCTCCAACTATTATTGTACCCCCCTCTTCCCCCGCGCGAAACAAAAAATCAATTAATTTTCTTTCATTTTCCGAAATCCGTTACGATCACCAAACCTACCTCAAAACAGCGTGGCTCAACGCCAGTCGGAGCCGGCGATGGTGGCAGCGGTCTTCTTCCACTTCCCCGTCGGACACTGAAAAACCTTGATATGAAGCACAAATTCAAGCTTCTCGCGTGCCCTCGGATTGCGCTCAATCGCCGGTCTGAAGTGGAACCGCCGATAATTTCCCATATCGCGGAGGCAGCAACACTCACCCTCCCCCCTGTAGAAATAGCAATCCTTTCCCCCGAAGTAGCAAACAACTCCCGTATGAATCAGCGTATCGAACAAGGCGAAGTAGCGGATATCCTCCTGAATAAGTGTGGTTTCGTTGTCGTAAAACATACCGTCATACCGTTTCGCCATCACATCGTCCCGCCCCTTACCCGGTATCTGCGCGATGAACAGCCTGAACCGTTTGTCAAAACAGAGTACAAATGCGCAGAGTTTCTCGGGAACATCGCGTCTTGTTCTGCGGTACTTGTGAACAAGGGTCAAGCCATCCGGAGTGACCTCCAGCGAGCCCGAAAAGCGGTAAACCTTCATGGAACAATTTCTCTCGAAGAGGATCTTCTTTTTCGCAGTGTAGGTCTCACCCACCTTGACCGCCTTCCTCCTGCCATCCACGGACAGAATTTTGCTGCTGACGCTCATACCCCCGGGGCAGTCGCCGACCCATGTTCCATCAGCCAGTTTGACGGCGGTGCCGTTGTAAGCGTCCTTCTCCGTCGCAAGGAATTGCTCGCCTTTGAAGAAAATCTGCTTGATAGTCCAATTGTTGGAGGCATCGAGAACTACCTCGTAATCCGCGCATTTGAGTCTGACGCTTTCATCCTGCGGAGGTGTCTGCTGCGCGCACAAAGCCAACGATGGCAACAGCACGGACAGGAACGGTATCATGCCTTTCACTTGCTCGACTCGATAGCCTGTAGGGCGTTTTTCGCGGCAGCCTTTACGAAGGGGTCATAGTCGCCCATCGCCTTCTCGAGTGCCGCCTTCGCGGACGGGTCGCCTATCCGTCCCAACGCCGCGGCAGCCTTCTCGCGCACCGCGGGGCTCCTGTCGTTCAGCAACAGTTCGGTCAGCACGGGAACGAATTCAGGGTCGCGTGTGAGACCGAGTATCCTCGCCGCATACGCGCGCACTCTGGAGTCTTCGTTCTTTACGCCGTCGAGCAGAACCTTCTTCTCCGACTTGTCGCCGAGGGCGACCAACGCCCTGACCATCGACATGCGCACTTGCAGGCTCCGACCCTTCATCGCCTTTTTGATATCGGGAATGACGCTCGCGTCGCCAATCTTGCCGAGCGCCACCGCCGCCATACGGCAAATCGATTCGTCCTTGTCCTTCAGAAACTTCACCAATTCCGGAACCGCCGCCGGGTCGCCGATGTTGCCGAGCGCTTCGATAACCGTCTC
>QNCA01000342.1 GCA_003644325.1 Planctomycetota bacterium | reverse complement strand
TGCACGCAGGAATTTTGGAAGGACCGCGCCGGTGACTGTTACCATTACCCATTCGGACCCTGACGGGTCCTCGGGGCGAGGACCCGGAACGGGCGGAGCGCAGACCCCGACGTAGTCGGGGGCCGGCCCATAGATGGCGACTGTCGCCGAAAAAACAACGTTTCAGCAAAGAAGAACAATGAAGACAAAATTGATAATGACGGGAATCCTTGCCGTCGCGCTGTCCGCCAGGGCGGGCTATCTGCTCGCATCCGGCAGGCTTGACGCCCCGCCCAAGTGGGACGAGCGGCATTACCACACGTACGCCGTCAATCTCCTCGCCGGAAAGGGATATACGCGAGACGGGACCACGCCGACGTCCTTCTGGCCGCCGGGCTACCCCGCCTTCCTTGCAGGCGTATATGCCGTCTTCGGAATTTCCCCGTCGGCGGCTCGCATCGTCCAGATTGCAATCGACGTCCTGACAGTGCTTCCGGCGTTCCTGCTCGCACGCAGGTACTTCGGCGAGAGGACGGCGCTCGTCGCCGGAGGATTGTGCGCGTTGTATCCCTATTTCATCTATCGCAGCGGATTTCTGCTCGCGGAATCGGCGGCAATGTTTCTTGCGGTCCTCACGGTTTACCTGGCGACCCTGGCCCGTCGGAACGGCAGGCTCCCCTACTGGCTTGCAGCGGGGATTGCGGCGGGGTTGCTGGCGCTCACCAAGGCGGCGTTTCAGATTATGCCCGTGATTTTTCTCCTGTGGTTCCTCCTTGCCTTCCGAAACCGCAGGCGGCCCGTGCTGAAACTTGCCGCGTGCATCGGAGTAATGCTGCTCACGATAGCGCCATATATTGTCCGCAATGCAATCGTCCAGAAGCGGCTCGTAGGCGTGGCGACCGAGGGCGGCATGACGTTCTACGGCTCGCACAACAAACTCACGTTCAACGACCCCGAGTTCAAGGGCTTCTGGATAAACACCGAGCGCTTCGGCGTGGAGAACCAGGCCCACGGCGATGTCACGGAGGCGGACCTCTCCGCGCGACAGTATGCCGAGGGCTGGAAGGCCGTCAGAGCAAACGCCGGCAAAATGCCCGAACTGCTGCTGCACAAATTCAGCAACATGTGGTTCATCCATTTCCACTACTTCCGGAACGACGGTCTCGGCGGCAAACTCGTGCGGCTGTCGTTTGTGGCGTTACTCCCGTTTTTCCTTGCCGGTCTCCTGGCGAAAAAGCGCGGCGCCGTAAAACCCGTAATGCCCCAACTGCTGCTCGGCATGTTCACTATCCTTGCGCTTGTGTTCTACGGAAACTCCCGCATGCGCGCGCCGGTCGAGCCTTTTATCCTGATGTTCGCCGCGGCGGGTATGGCGGCAATGTGGCGCCGGGTTTTCGCCGCGAAGGCGGTCGAAGCCCCAGGGGGCAAAAAACTCGCTTACATCATTTCGCAGTTCCCGCAAACTTACGAAACCTTCATTCTCCGGGAAGTGGAAGAACTCACGCGGCGCGGCGTACAATTGACCATCTTCTCGCTCAGGACCTGCCGGGATAAGATAGTCCATGAAGATGCCGTAAAATATCTGGGGAATACGGTCTATTCGCCGTTCCTGTTCTCCGCCGGACTCATCGCGGCCAACGTCTTCTTCATCGCCCGGCATCCACTGCGCTACATTCGCGCGCTTTTCCACGTGCTCCTGCGATGCTCGGCGAATCCCGTGTACATGGCGAAGGTCCTGGCGCTGTTCCCCAAGAGCGCATATTTCGCCCGCTGCGTACAGCGGCGCGGCCTGCGTCATATCCACGCGCACTGGGCGAGCATTCCCGCCGACGCAGCCATGATAGTCTCCATTCTGACAGGCGCCCGGTTCAGCATCACCGCACACGCCTATGACATCTATACCACAAACCCGTCGCTCGTCGCGAAACTCCGCCGGGCCGAGTTCGTCGTTACGTGTACCGCGTACAACGTGGCGCACCTGACATCGCTCCTCCCGCCCGGACAGCGAACCAAAATACACCTCAACTACCACGGGCTCGCGCTCGACAGGTTTCCGTTCGGCAGGCACGCGCCGCACAAGGAACCCCGGATACTCGCCGTCGGGCGGCTGACGGAAACCAAGGGATACCCCTACCTCATCGAGGCCGTGCACCTGTTGCGCCTGCGCGGCATCGAGTGCGAGTGCGACATCGTAGGCGACGGCGAACTGCGCAGAAAATTGGAAAGGCAAATCCGCGAGCGCGGCCTGGAACCCCTTGTCAAAATCCACGGCGTCCTCAACCAGCCGCGCCTGATAGAAATGATGCGCGGGGCGAACGCGCTTGTCATGGCTTCAGTCATAGCACGCAACAACGACCGCGACGGAATACCAAACGTGCTGCTCGAAGCGATGGCCCTGGGTCTGCCCGTCATCGCGACGGACGTCTCGGGGATACCCGAGGTGGTCATCGACGGAAAGACCGGGACGCTCGTGGCGAGCGGCGACGCCGTTGAAATCGAGCAGGCCGTCGCCGCTCTCCTGGCGAACCCCGGGGATGCGGCCCGCATGGCCGCAAATGCAAGGAAGAAAATAGAACGCGACTTCGGCGTCAACGAAAACGTCGGCGCGTTGATGAACCTTTTTGAAACGACAATCTGGCGAACGGAACATGCCAAAAAAGCGCGTGCTGTACATAGTTGAAGACCTTGAGAGCGGCGGAGCGGAACGCGTCGTGGTGAATCTCGCCACGCGGCTGGACCGCAGCCGCTTCGAGCCCGCCGTATGCTGCCTGGCAAAGCGCGGCGCCCTTGCCGACGAAATCGAGCGGGAGGGCATACGACTGCACGTCCTCGACAAAAAGCCGGGCATACGTCCCGCGCTCCTGTGGCGCCTGCAAAGGTTGATAGCCCGCCTCCGGCCGGATGTGATTCACTCGCACCTGTTCACCGGCAACGCCTGGGGCAGACTGGCCGGGTGGCTGGCAGGGACCCCGCGCATCGTCGCTTCCGAACACAGTGTGGACTTGTGGAAGAACGGCGTGCGGCTGTTCGTCGACCGCATGCTGGCGGTCCCGACCTACAGGTTGATAGCAAAGTCCGACGCGATAGCCGATTTCTACAAGACCGTCGTGCGCATCCCTCCGCGCAAAGTGGCGACCATACGCAACGGCATCGATTTATCGTTATAC
>QNCA01000341.1 GCA_003644325.1 Planctomycetota bacterium | reverse complement strand
GCTTATGACCCGGTCCACGTCGTCGAAGAAGTCGCTGATGACGATTACCATGCCCCGGCGCTCTATCATTTCCGCGGCCTCGTGCAAGAGACCGCTCATGTCGGTCTTGCGCTCGGGGACTATCTTGCTCAACTCGTGAAGGAAGACCCGGAGGTGGCCCTGGCTGGATTTTGCCGGCAGGTGCAGGCGCAACTCCCGGTCGAACAGCGTAAGCCCGGCGGCGTCCTGCTGGTTGCATATCATGTAGCCGAGCGAGGCGGCAATGTAACAGGCGTACTGCATCTTGCTGATTTGTCCGGAGCCGTACGCCATCGACTCGCTGGTGTCGAGCAGTATGTGACAGCGGAGGTTGGTCTCTTCCTCGTACTGCTTGATATAGTAACGGTCGGTCTTGCCGAATACCTTCCAGTCGAGGTGTTTCAGGTCGTCACCGGGGGTGTATTCGCGGTGCTCGGCAAACTCGATGCTGAAGCCGTGAAAGGGCGACTTGTGCTGGCCCGCTATAAATCCCTCGACTATGAGTTTGGCCTTGAGATCCAGACGCCCGATCTTACTGATCGTCACCGGATCTAAATACATTTGGTAGTCTTCCATCAGACATTACCTCGCTCTGCTTGTCGGGGATGATTTCAATGAGTTTGTCGACGATGGTGTCCGTAGTGATGCCCTCGGCCTCGGCGCTGAAGTTCGTCAGCACCCTGTGCCGCAGCACGGGGTGCGCTACCGCGCGGATGTCCTCGGTGCTTACGTAATAGCGGCCCATCAGAATGGCGCGGGCCTTGCCGCCGAGGATGAGGTACTGAATTGCGCGGGGGCCGGCCCCCCAGGATACCCACTCGCGAATGAAGTCCGGCGCCTCACCCTTGTGAATACGGGTCATGCGGGCGAACTTCATGGCGTAGTTGATGACGTGGTCGGCTATCGGAACCTTGCGCACGATATCCTGCAGCAACAGGATGTCCTCGCCGCTCAGAATGGGCTTCAACTCCGCCGCCTGGATGGTCGTGGTCATCTTCATGATATCCATCTCCTCGCCCTCGGAGGGATAATCCACGAATACCTTGAACATGAAGCGGTCCAACTGCGCCTCGGGCAGCGGGTAGGTGCCTTCCTGCTCGATGGGGTTCTGGGTGGCCAGAACGAAGAACGGCTGGTCCAGGGGGTACTTCCTGCCGCCGGCGGTCACCTGGCGTTCCTGCATGGCCTCCATCATGGCCGCCTGGGTCTTCGGAGGAGTACGGTTGATCTCGTCCGCCAGAATAACGTTGGCGAATATCGGGCCCTTGAGGAACTTGAACGTACGCTCGCCCGTGCTCTTGTCTTCCTGGATGACCTCGGTGCCGGTGATGTCGGAAGGCATCAGGTCGGGCGTAAACTGTATTCGGTTGAACGTCAGTTTGAGCGTTTCGGCGAGGGACGAAATGAGCAGGGTTTTGGCGAGGCCCGGCACGCCCTCCAGGATGCAGTGGCCACGCGAGAAAATAGCAATGAGCAACTGCTCGATGACCGTATCCATCCCTACTATCACTTTGCTCAGTTCCTTGCGGATGGTGGCGTAAGCGCCTTTCAGCTTGTCCACCGCTTCGAGATCCTGCTGGCTCATCGGCTGAGCGCCGGATGCATTCTCACTGGACATGACTACCTCCATGAATGAAGAGTAAAGGGTTCACTTTGATTTTTCAGCCACACGGCTAAACCGTGATTCCCAATAATGCGAAAGTTCGTTATACTACACTATTGTGCCGCGCTTTCAAGCAATTTCTCCGCCCTGGGGCGGGTCAGGCAACGAATCTACCCTCTACCGCATTGTAAGGAGCGGCCCGTTCCGGGTCCTCGCACTGAGGACCGAGGACCCGTCAGGGTCCGAATGGGTAATTCATGTGTCTGACCCGACTCGCCCGGCTTATTGCCTCTTCGCATCCTTAAATCCGATGACGGTCAATTTTTCTTCGCCTTTGACCACCAGTCGCCGGCCCGTGCCCATCAATGTTGATTTGGACCCGAACCCGACGTCTTTCACCCTGACGGGCCCGGCGGTCAACTTGCCGGTCTTGTTCGAATAGAGAACGACCTCTATCTGTCCCCGGTGTTGTGAAACGAGGTCCTCCTTGACCACCACGACACAATTCTCTCCCGCCAGCGGCCTGTAGAGGAAGGTCCCGGTCGGGAACAGGTTCGCGTACAGCAACTCGCCGGTTCTTGCCTTGAATGCGCTCTGCATGAGGTTGAAACCGTATTTCTCATGTTCGCACGGCCGGACATAGAATGTCTCCAATCGCTCTCCATCCAGAAACCAATCCACCAGCCGGCTGTCCTCCGGCGCGGCAAATTCGCTGAGCAGTTTCCCGTCCTTGAGGTCGAACGTCCTTAGCCCGGTACAATCGTTTGTGGTGGTCGCGCAAATCCCGTCGCCGACGCCGAGCGTACTCTGCGGCCAGGGCAACCCGGACTTAAAGGCTCCCAACCGCACGTCATTAAAGCGCTGTGCCTGGAAGGGCCCCACATTGCGGTTTTCCCAGATAACATCGCCCTTCTCCATTCCATACATGCCGAGGCGGTCGCCGGCCAGCACCAGCACGCGCTCCCCATCCAGGGGCTCCACGTGGAGCCCGGCAACTCCTGAACCCGCCAGTGAGGGAATGGGGACACCAAGGCTCTGAAGACCTTTGACGGCCCCCGTGCGTTTCCCGGTGTGTCTATCCAGAAATACCAGGTCCACTTGCCTGCTTAGCACCCGGTGTAATGTGCCGACCAGAACCCTGTCGTGTGTGACAACCATCCTTCCGGAGATGGGACTGCTGAATTTTGCCTCCCAGAGAATTCGCCCTGACCACGTGTCTATGGCGAGAATCGACGCCCTGGCGCTCGACGACAAACCCAGAAACGCCACATTGTCGGCAATACAGGCGGTAAAGGGAATACCGATGTAACGACGTCCTCTCCCCTTTTTCTCTCCCCCATCCCTGAGCCACCGAAGGTCACCGGTATGCGGGTTCAGCGACATCACAACCGCGCCAAACTGCAGCGTCAGGCTGTTGCCGCAATAGGCGAGAGCATGGCGCCCGGACAACATGTCGCCGCCAAAAGACCATGCGAGCATCCTCCAGCCTCGCAACGACGCTTCCATCAAATCACTGCTCCATATCTCCT
>QNCA01000340.1 GCA_003644325.1 Planctomycetota bacterium | reverse complement strand
TGCTTGATTATAATCTGCTGTTTCATAACACCTTACGGTGACAGTCACCAATCTACGATCCGTTCCGACAAAGTCGGAACGGCTCCGTAATTGGTGACAGTCACCGAGGTTAGAAAAAGTCAGTCAACTTGAGTATAATATTAGTCCTTTGAACAGAGCAGGTCTGGCTCCTTTAGGTTTCATTTCACTTAATTGTGCGGAGATGTGTCAAACACTGCCGCGTTCTCGTCGTATTTAACATGAAGCGCGGAGCGGGCGACGTCCTTGGGGCGGCGGCTTGGTATAATTGCGGATCGGACGCGAGTCTTGGGCGGTTTTGATACCGCTTTTCTTCTTATGCGCAAATCACAACGCTATAACAGAGAGGTTTGACCATGGCGAAGAAGTTATTTGTTGTGTTGCTGGGTTTGCTGATACTTGCCGGTGCGGGACTGGCGCCTGCGCCGCAGCAGTTGAGCGCGAAGTACGGCGCGGCGGAAGAGACAACAATAGCGGAAGTCACGACCCTGATGTTTTACAACCTCTACCCGCGCATGACCGGCGAGGATGAGTTCTACCTGGTCACCGACGAAGAGGACACGTGCCGCGCGCAGGCGATTGCGGAGGCGATAAACAGTTCCCGGCTGACCCGTGCCACGGCGCTGAGCGGCAACCTGGTGCGGGTGACCGTACCCCGTCAATACAGGGCCTACGCGCTTAATATCGCCGCGCGGATTGACGGTCTCACGCTTTCACTGCCCAGACCCCGTCCGGACGCTCAGGTCCCCACCAAGATATTGATAACCCTTTTGAAGAAGGATCCCGACGACCTGGTCCGGCTGAACGCCGCGATATCGCTGGGCCGCCGCAGTGAGATGGACGCCTATGCCGCGCTGGCGCAGATTGCCGAGGAGGAGAAAGGCTGGGTGCGCCGCGGTGCGATGCACGCGATGAGCAACTTCCAGGTTGAAAACGCGAAGCAGATGCAGGAGTGGCGCAAGGAGTTCCTAAGCGCGGTCAACAGAGTATTGCGCCTGCTGCGGACAAAACCCCAGGGCGACGAGGCCGTAAAAAAGCAGGTTGAGGAGTTGAAAGCCGCCTTTGGCGACGTCCTTGCCTACTACAAGCTGTTTGAGTCCAACCCCGGTGAGGCCGATAAACTGCGGGAGTCCATGAGGATCCTGCAGGAGTTGATAGTCGACGCGGCGGTACTCTATCCCGAGAAAGAAAAGGTCGAGATAGACAAACTCATCGATGCCGCGGCAAAGGGCGTTACCGAATACCTCGACCGGTTCACCAACTTCTGGGACAAGAACACGTACGCCGGATTCCGGAAAAACACGCAGGGTAAGTTCGTCGGCATCGGCGTGTTCATAGACAAGGACGACGAAGGGTTCAGGGTCGTCAGTCCCATCTTCGGCTCACCCGCGTACCAGGCCGGCCTAAAGGCGCGCGACAGAATCGTCAGCGTTGACGGCGAAGAGATAAAAGACATTGACATGCAACTATTGCAAGACAGGATAACAGGCAAAGCCGGGACGGTGGTCAAGATCGGCGTCATGCGCAAAGGCTGGAAGGAGCCGAAGGTCTTCGAAATAACGCGCGGCGTCATCAGCCTGCCGCTTGTGCTGTCCACCATGCTGCCGGGCGACGTCGGCTACCTCAGGCTTTTACAGTTCAGCGTCGAGGCGCCCAAGCAGTTCCAAGCCGCCCTGGACGGCCTCAATAAGCAGGGCATGAAAGGGCTTATCATTGACTTGCGCAACAATCCCGGAGGCACCGTCAGCGCGACCCTGAAGATCGCCAGCATGTTCCTGCCGAAGGGCGTTGTTGTCACGAAACTCATCGGTCGCAAGGAAAATCCAAGGTCCAACCAGATCCTTTACGCCGACCGCAGGACCAGGCGCCAGGGCAACTATCCCGTCATCATACTGGTCAACGGCGCCAGCGCCAGCGGCGCGGAACTGTTCACCGGCGCCATGCGCGACCACAAACGGGCCACCGTTATCGGCCGGAAGACCTACGGCAAGGGTTGCGGCCAGAACATCTTTCCGATGCTGACCAGCAAGGGCGAAAAATTCCTCAAAATAACCGTATTCAAGTACTACCTGCCCGGGGGCGAGTGCGTGCACGAAGTCGGCATCAAACCCGATATCGAATTGCCCGTCCATGAACTCGACGAAGACGTCTTGGCGGAACTCGAAAAGATAACGCCTGAAAGGCTGGAAGAATACGTGCTTGAGAATTTCGACAAGAACCGGGAACTCTTTGAGAAACTGGCGCGGTGCGACGACTCCGACCCAAGTAAATACCCGGGTTTTGAAGAGTTTTATAATTCCCTTAATACGACTCTTAACAGAGACATGGTGAGGCGCGCCCTGCGCGGACGCATTCGCGCCGAGGTCGGCAATCGCTCCTCCAAGCCGTTTGCCTGCGACCTGCAGCAGGACCCGGAACTTCAGCGCGGTGTCTATGAAGTGATGCGCAAACTGGGCATGGACCCCACCGGTGTTGAAGGGTTTGAGGCCTTCGGCGAACGCATCAGGAAAGAAATAGAGCAGGCCGAGAAGGAACAGCCGGAAGAAAACGCCGCCGACGCTTCAAAGAATACTGACGACTGATACCCTCAGACTCGCATAAGATTGCCCGCAGGGGCGGCCCCACGGCCGCCCCTTTTCGCGTATTCCCCAGCCTGTATATCTCACCAGGATTTTGTTTCGTGCATATTCGGCGTTATTGAGTCCTGTATATTCAAAAGGAGATGCGCAGGAAAGGCCCGTACGGGCCATCTACGAGGTGGCCCCCGACAGCCTTCGGCTGCTCTTGTACTTTTGCCGTTCGTATTCTCGGGGTTTATTCCGAGAATATGTAAGACCTCAAGTTGACTGACTTTTTCCGGGCGATGCCGGATGTTTGACTATAAGTTTCCATTTTGCCGGGCCTTACGGTGACAGTCACTAATCTACTCAAGTTGACTGACTTTTTCTGGATGATGGTGGGTGCTTGATTATAACCTGCTGTTTCATAACACCTTACGGTGACAGTCACCAATCTACGATCCGTTCCGACAAGGGCGGAACGGCTCCGTAATTGGTGACAGTCACCGAGGTTAACAAAAAGTCAGTCAACTTGAGTAATCTACGAATCTCGTTCGTCAGGTTCGCGAGATTCCG
>QNCA01000339.1 GCA_003644325.1 Planctomycetota bacterium | reverse complement strand
GCAAAGGCACCCAAAACAGGGGTAGTGGCCGCAGACTTGAAAAACTTGCGCCGGGTCAATCCATTTCTTCTACGGTTATCTGCCATCTAACAATCCTGCCTAACCACCGATTAAAGGTTTTCAAAACACACCTAGCCGCATAAGCTGTTGTCCCCTAGAGCCGAACCTGTTTGTTCGGTTGAAAAAAAGCTCTTTATCCGGTTTACTTCTCAGCCCAGGACCATGGCTACTTCTGGAGACTCCTGGTAATCGTAGATGAGTCTTTCGTTTTCGGCATCCCAGCGCACACGGCAACCTTTGAGGTAGCTTTGAGTGGCCATGTGTGCTGTTATGGCTTCCTGAAATCCATCATCAATATTGCACATGGTGTTCTGATTGTTGTCGCGTATGTGGTCGATCCAGTTTTTCAAATGCAAGCGGGTGGTATTGACCCACCTACCCGAGCGGTAGGTGTAAAGTAATCCCTTGGTTACTGTCCACTGTGCGGTGGCGCTGGTGATGGCCTCGATGCCTTTGCCGGCAACATTGCGATAGGAGATCATGGGTTCATCCAGACGGACCTTGCCGCTTTTGATCAAATCAGCATAGCGCTTGCTGCGCGGATCGGCATATACATCCACTCCATGAGTCAAGTCCATGGTGGCCTCGCTGCCCAGGTAGATCTGCCCTCGTCTCCAGTTGCTGGAAAGGGTGGCATTGTACACCACAGTGAGGTCTCTTTCCGGCCATTCATAGACCACCTGGAACACATCCGGCACCTCGCGCCGCAGCACAGGTACATCCGGCCTGGGACGGGCGCCTTCGGGAACGGGATAGGTGTCGGCGCTGATCGGTTCCCCATCAGCGGTCATCAAAGTTACATATTCCTTGAAATGGTATATGCCGCCCGAGGCCACCGCGGTGGTCGGGATGCCGAGGTTCATCACCATGTTGATCACATCCAGCTCGTGGGTCAGCAGGTCTCCGGAAAGACCGGTGCCGTAATCCCAGAAGCAACGCCAGCGGAAGAAACGGTTCGGATCATAGGGCCGATCGGGGTGAGGGGTGTTGGCGACATACTGCTTCCAGTCCAGGTTGCGCGCTCCGCTTTCGGCGCTCATCGGGCCGTGTTCCTTGGGGATGTTATGAATCCATGCACCGGTGGGGGTATTGCGGTTGGTGTAGCATTGAACCAGGCTTACATGGCCCAGGAGATTCTTGTCGATGACTTCCATTGCTGAATCGTAACGGTTGCTGTTGCGATTCTGGTGGCCCAATTGCAACACCACCCCGTTGCGCTTGACAGCCTCGCGCATGGCGAAGGCTTCCTCCACGGTGTGGGTCATGCATTTTTCCACATAGATATGCTTGCCGGCATTGGCGGCTGCAATGGCGATCGGAGCATGATAATGGTCAGGAGTTGCAATGACCACCGCATCGATATCGGCCTGGTCCAAAAGTTCCTGGTAGGTTCGATAGACTTTGGCCTTGCCGCCGGAGGCTTCTACAGCCCAATCAATATTAGGCTGGAACAGGTCACAGACCGCGGTGCACTGGATATTGAGATCCTCCAGGCCTTCGATGCCCCGGGGTTTCTCCTCATTGGGCGGATAAAATCCCGCAGCGCGCATCAAAGCTTTCCCCCTTCCCCCCACGCCGATAAAGCCTACATTGAGCCTATCGCTGGCGCTGGCCTTCCTTACATAATTTCTTTTCAAGATATTGGGATTGGCGCTGGTAACTTTCTCGCCCAGCTGGAGAATCTCCTCCCGGGAAACCTTGTCGAGCTTTTCCTTCTCGTAAACGGACAGGGCGAATGCCCCAACTACCGGTGTCGTGGCCGCAGCTTTAAGAAACTGCCTGCGGCCTATACCTTTATTTTTCACTTTATCATTGTCAGCCATTTCAAGTATCCTCCTAGGGAGATCAAATCCGGGAAAAATTCCCCCTGTTAGCTGTTGACCACAAAAGAGCCTATTCTTTTTCGAACAGTCGGTCGAAACCCCAGATAAGCCCGCTGGGGAAAACCAGCAGCACCATAACAGCAGCAAGTTCCACCAGGTTCTTGTTTACGAAAAGATAACTTCCCTCCCCCGGCATAAAGTGCACCCCGATCCAGGGAGGATTCGAGATATAAAAAAGAAATAGAAAGATCGCCGCTGCTGAAGCGGCCACCCTGGTGAACAAACCTAAAATCAGAGCCAAGCCGACCGCGGTAAGCCCCCATTCCATGGTGAAATCAATCACATTTATCATCCAGGTATGTTTCACCATTGCCTCAAACAACCCGGCGAACGGCCCTGGAACTGCATTAAGGTATCCAGCAGCAGACCAGCCTGTGGAAGTCAGCTTTACATAACCCTCATAAAGAAAATGCCACCCCACTATAACCCGCAGGCAGGCCAGGAAAAAAAGCTGTGGATTGGAATATTTCCTGAGCTTCCGGTCTAAATCATTTTCATTAACCACCACATACTCCTTTTTGATTGTTATAATGGAAACTTGTTAATTGAAGAAATTAAATTCCTGATTTGCAGAAGGAAGATTGAGATAACACACAATTTTAATCAATAAGCTGTTTTGGAGCAAGAAAATATTTACTACTGGTTTTGTGCTGAAAACCCAACTATAAAAAACTCAACATATTAAGCCTCAACAAACCTCCTTTCCTCACAGTGGTAAAAGAGATGCCTCAAAAGGCTTGAGACAATGTTTGCTTGACAATCAAAGGAGCGGGAATTTAATTTGGTCAAGCATTTTGCTCGAGCTTGCCCTGGCTCGGTTGGTACGCGGTCAACGGAGCGTCAATTTGTGAAAAACCACTTTTCCCGCACCTACCTCACAGTGGCCTGCTGCTCAGGCTACTTTGTTTTGGGCTTGGTGATTTCATTGATCGGGGTCGCCCTCGAAGCTTTCGCCGAGCAACTTTCCGCATCAGCCGCCGAGGTTGGAAGCCACTTTTTCTTCTATATCGGTACAACCGCATTTATCATGCTCTTTGCTGCGGGTCCGCTCATCGACCGCTTCGGCCAGAAACCCGTGCTTGTTGCCGGAAGCTTACTCTGTGGAGCCGCCGTGCTCCTGGTCAGCCAAGCCAACTCACTCGCCTCTGCCGGCGCAGCTATGTTTGTGCTTGGCAGCGGAGCCGCAGGACTCAACGGGGGAATAAATACTTTG
>QNCA01000338.1 GCA_003644325.1 Planctomycetota bacterium | reverse complement strand
TTTAACGAATCAATAACACCATCTGAATATATTAAAAGCAGGTCTCCAGAGTTTAAGTTTATCTCATTTTCGGAGAAATGGTAGTCGTCGAGAACACCCAATACAAGGCCGGCCGTTTCTAGTGTTTCGTATTTGTTTCCCTTTCTAAAGAAGAGTGGACGGTTGTGACCTGCGTTTGCGTATCTGAAGGTATTTGTATCTGTGTCAATAATTCCATAGAAGAGTGTTGCGAATTTGTATTGATCGGTACTACGATAAAGCAGTTTGTTCGACTGGTTTAGACATGTTGCAGGTGAGTTGTCGAGCAGGGTTAGACCTCTTATCGTTGCCTGTAAGTTTGCCATTAACAGGACAGCGGGTAAGTCTTTACCGGAAACATCCCCGAGTGTTACTGCGAGTTTATTATTCTCTAGAGAGATAAAATCAAAGTAGTCCCCTCCAACGATCTTTGAAGGGATTGTTTTGCCAGCAATTGAGTATCCTTCAAGTTCTGGTTTCTCTGCTGGCAGGAGATTGGTTTGAATACTCAGAGCCATCTCTATCTCTTTCTGGATCTGGATGAAGGTTACTCCTTCCTCCCTTAATCTGGCATTTTCTATCAATTGAGCAGACTGCGTGGCAATTATTGAAAGCAATTTTCTATCGTCTTCAGTAAATCCACTCTTATCTCTTTTGTTAATGCACATAAAATTCCGATTATGGACCCTTTTACTATTAATGGAGCGCATAGTAATGACTTTATCATTATATCTTCGCTTCTGATGTTACTGAAACGCCTGTCGTTTGGAAAATCGTTTATGAGAAGTGGTTTTTTGATGTTTTAACATCCATCCTGTTAGCTGAAAATCTAGTCTATATGGTGTTAAGGCCTGCATATAGCTGTTTGCTTTTCGAACCATTGTACGAGGTGGATTTGTATCGTTTTCCTTTGACAAAAGCATTACCGCTGATTGTTCCACCTTTAGATGTTTGATACACTTCTGTACGATGAGTCCGATGATTCTATCGAGGGATTGAGTTGAATTTATTGCTGTTGCTATCTCATTGAGAATTGATAGTTCCTTGAGTACCTTTTTTAAACGCAGGTTTTCCTCTTTAATATGGGAATTATTATATTCCGTTGTGATTCTCCAATTAGAGATGATTATAGCATTAATAACATTTGATATAAACATGTTTATTTCATATGAGTAAAACTCTCTCGAATTTTTAACCTTAATGAAGAATTATTAAATGTTAGACTCCACCGCTGGCTTTGCTTTATTATAACTTTTAAATAAATGATAACATTTAACCAGGCTCTCAAATGAGATTTCTGTTATGAAAGAGATTGTTTATTTTCTGGTTTTCATTATAAGTTTGATCTTTGCCAACCCTCTTATTGCCTTCTCAACGGTAGATAAGTTTGGAGTGTATTCATGGGTCGATTCATTATCCTCTTCTGGTTTGGCATTGAATGAAGATGAATTCGACGAACTACGCTCAAATCCTTTTTGCGTTGTTGCAAGAAGTGGAAGCCCCGCTCGCAGGTATTTAAAAACGCTCGATGCTGTTAGAAGAAAAAAGGAGGAGTTGATATTTAAATATCACTCTGCTAGTTCTTCTGAAGAAGAGAATGAAGTTATAGCGGAAAGTATTTCATATATTAATGCGATGGTATATAGGGTCCTGTTCCCTCTCTGGGTGGGAATAGATTGGGATTTTAATGGAGTTCCTGGTAAAGTGCCAGGTGTACGGAGACCGATTGCATGCGGTCATATTGTTGAGAAAATACTGCAAGATTCAGGTTTTGAAATTGGAAGGAGTAGGGGTTACAGGCTTGCATATCTTGCTCCATGGGATTTCGTTAGATCTGTGAAGGGTGGCGAGCCCGATCATTTTCGGGATTGGGTTGGTCTGGAAGGTTATTTTACAAAGAAGGGTAGTGGGTTGTATATATTGGGAATCTGGGGTGGTTATGTGGGGCATATATTATTTGGTTATTACGATAGTAGTGGAAAGCTATGGCTTCTTCACTCCGGTATCCATCCCCGGGGAGCAAGTGTCAGTATTGATGATGGAGAGTACTACCTGAGGGATTTTATGTATTGGGATGACCTCTGGATTACAAAAGTTGATGCAGGACTTGCAAGAAAGTGGCTCGAGGGTGAGCAGATAATACCTTTGATTAGCTCGGATAGACGAGGAGATGCTTATGGGGGGAAATAATTATTTTAGATTGCACAATATTGAAAGGATGAGGCCTCTTGAGGAAATGGAGCTTGCTTCGTTCAAAGGAGAGCTGTAGCTTTTGTGATAGATATAGCTATTGCCTTCATTGTTTTTCTTATAGTACTTGCGATAGTGGGACTCGTTATACTCTGGTATAAAAGATACGTAGAGGGTGATAATGTATCTCAATTTGTATTGAGATTTGAGGGACAGAGCTGGTATGAAAGATTAGTTATGAATATAATTTTACCTTTTTCATATTTTACTAATGGCCAGACTATAGGAAAAAAGATTATGCATATAAGGGTTGTTTCACCTGTGAGAGAAAGGCTCACTCTAAAGGATTCTTTTGAAAGGGCATTTGCTTATTCTGCCTCTTTTGTATAGCTTGGCAAAGGATTTATTCAATATTTATATGAGCCGAATCGCAGGACAGCTCAGGATCTGCTCGCAGAGACAATAGTTGTCCTTGATCGATCACCAGAGAGGATTGGTGGTAAATAGAGAGCTTGATTCCATATTTTATGCTCACAGCTAAAAATTCGATAATTCAGGTTGATGAATATTCCAGCGCGGGTTAGCATTGAGCAGGTGCATTTATAACCATAGGAATCAAGAGTAAAGAAGGTAAAAATGAGAAACAAAAGATTGTTTTTATCCGTTTCATTTTTGTTCCTTGTTTTTTTAGCCATGCCATTATCTGTTCACGCCTTTAGCCTGAGGCCTTATGGTAAGGTCGGTTATATGGTTTCCTCTCCTTCAGCTTCCGACCTTGGATTTGTTCTGGCGGATGGAGAAGGTGAACTTGATGAATATCTCGATAAACAGAATTTGACATACGGAGCAGGCGTCCAGATTCTTTTCCCTATCAATACAAAAATATTTGAGGGGATGGAAACAAATGCAGGAATCGATATGGGCATATACAGGCTTTTTGGATATGAGTTTC
>QNCA01000337.1 GCA_003644325.1 Planctomycetota bacterium | reverse complement strand
CTCAGCGTCTGACCCCCTTTCGCCCTGTATCAGGGAAAGGTTTACCCACTTTTTGGAGATGCCCCCCCGCGCTTGGACTGCCCTCTCCCGGATGCTATAATATGCCCGGTTCAACCCTTGTCCTTTCGTCTTGAGGAGAAAGAAAATGGGTGATTTTAATTTTCCCGAACGAATCCCCCTGGCCAATCTGCCCACCCGCATCGAAAAGATGGAGCGGCTCGCGAAGCACCTGGGCGGCCCGATGATTTACGTCAAGCGCGACGACCTGACCGGCGCCGCCCTCTCAGGCAACAAGGTGCGCAAACTGGAGTTTGTTCTTCAAGACGCCCTGAACAAGGGAGCAACGACGGTGCTGACCTGCGGCGGCGTGCAATCGAACCACTGCCGCGCCACCGCCGTTGCGGCGCGCAGGCTGGGTCTCAGGCCGCTGCTGCTCCTGCGCGGCGAGAAGCCGGAGCGCTGCGAGGGAAACCTCTTCATGGACGGAATGCTCGGCGCCGAGGTGCGCTACGTCACGCCCGAACAATACGAAGCCGCCGATGACATCATGGCCGGGATAATCGAAGAACTGGAATCGAAGGGTGAAGTCGGCTACGCCATCCCGGAAGGCGCCTCCAACGCGCTCGGCGCGATGGGCTACGTGAACGCCGCCAGGGAGATAAGCGAACAAATGCACGCGAACCCCGGTGAGTTCGATTTCGACTACATAGTCCACGCGACGGGTTCGGGCGGAACCGGCGCGGGCCTGATCGCGGGCGCCGAACTCTTCAACCTGCCGTGCAGGGTGCTCGGCGTCAACGTCTGCCGCGACGAACAATACTTCGTGAACAAAATCGGCGGCATCCTCGCCGACGTGCGGCGAACCTACAACGTGCCGGTCGAATTCACAGGCGACGGCATTGAAATAATAGACGGATATGTGGGCCGGGGATATGGGCTCAACACGCCCGAGGAACTGGCGTTCATCCGCATGGCAGCGGAGATGGAGGGGCTGTTCTTCGACGGCACTTACACCGGCAAGGCGCTTTTCGCGCTGGCCGACCAGATAAAAAAGGGGAGATTCGACAAGCGCGACAAGATACTGTTCATCCACACCGGCGGCATCTTCAGCCTCTTCGCCAAGTGCAGCGAGTTCGCGCTCTGTTGATAACTGCTCAAGTTGACTGACTTTTTCTGGATGATGGTGGGTGCTTGATTATAATCTGCTGTTTCACAACACCTTACGGTGACAGTCACCGAGGTTAACAAAAACTCAGTCAACTTGAGTAACTGTAATGTTAAAGGGACATGAAAGGTGACCGAAAGGTGACTGTACCCGCCGAGATATTCGGATAGGCTCTAAAAGGGTTGGGTCCTTTCAATAAATGCCTTGCACGAGGCGGGTCGAATGAATCGGGCGGGGCGCCGTATAGACGCAAGGAGGCGTGAAACCATGAACCGGAACGTATCAATCCGCGCGAGCGTGTTGAAGTTTGCTTTATGTGCGGCGCTGTCGCTGCTGGCAGTGTCCTGCGCGGGCCGCGGCGAGAGCAAGCAGGGCGACCGCTTCCTTGCGCAGGGCCTCTTCGATGAGGCCGTGGAGATGTACCAGGAGGCCGTCCGAAAAAACCCGGACAATGAAGGATACCGGCAGAAACTGCAAGCCGCAAAACTCCATGCCGCCGAATCACACCTCGAGAAGGGAAGCGTCGCGCTGGAAGAGATGCGGCTCTTTGACGCACGCGCGGAATTCCAGACCGCGCTGCGCTACCACCCGCAACTCGAAGACGCAAGCAAATCCCTGGCGAAGACACGGAAACTCATCGAAAGAATAACGTCCGAAGTCCGCGCCGCCCGGGCGCTAATGAAGCAGCAGAAGTGGTTCGGGGCAGTGGACAGGCTGAAACCCCTGCGCAAGTACAGGGCCGATTTCCCGGAGACGGACACAATGTACGCACGGGCGCTCGACGCGGCCTTCGCCTCGTCGATGGACGAAGGCATGGCGGCCTACCGGCGGGAGGATTTCCCTCTTGCGCTGTCTCATTTCAGCAAGGCGCTGGCGCTCAGGGCGGGCGACGCCCGCGCGGACGGCATGGTAAAGGCCGCGAAGAGACAAATAACGGCCCTGGAGTTCTGCTCGGAGGCCGCTGCCCTGCTGGAGGGAGGGGACTTCCGCGAGGCCATCCGGAGGTACCAATCAGCATTGAACCAGGTGCCCGGGCATGCAAAGGCCGCGCGGGGAATGCAGTCGGCGAGGGAGTACGGCGCGAAGACGCTGCTGGCGCAGGGCACGAGGGCGCTCGGCGAGAAACGTTATATCGACGCCATGACGGCGCTGGACGAGGCGGCGGGACTCCTGCCGGACTATCCCCGCCTGGCCGGCGCCCACCTGAAGGCGAAGCGCGCCGTGGCCGACATGGTCTTCGCCTGCGCGGAAGGGTACGAAAAGGCCGGACGACACGCCCTGGCCAAAGCATCCTTCAGTGTGGTGCGCCTGCTCGCGCCGGACTATCCCGGCCTTGAAAAGAGACTTGAAGCAACCGGCAAGTATATTGAACGGGCGTCAGCCTATGACTTGGCGCTGGCCTTTACGGGCGACGCCGGCCTGCACATGGAGTTTTACAACACCCTGCAGGGGCAACTGGCAGGAACGAGGGTACAGGTATTGAGCACAGCGGAGGTGGATGCGGTCAAACGGTTGAATCCGAACTACAAACCCGACGGCATTCTCACCGTAAACGTGGGCGCAGTGCGGGTAGAACGCACCGTCGCCGGGCGGGAGAGGCGCTCCGTGCGCTACGTCAGCGACACGCGGATTGTGGTGAACGAAGATTATGACCTGCTGCGCGACGAACTGGACCGCTACCGCAGCAAACTCCGGTGGTACGATTCGGAGGTGCGCAGCCGGCGGCGCGAGGTGCGCCGCCTGCGCAGAGAGCGCGACAGGGCAAGGGACGAATGGAAGGCCGCGGCCGAGGACGACCCGCGTAAGAAGAGACTGCGCCAGCGCTACATCTGCCTGCGCGACGAAACCCGGCACGCCGAAAGACTGCTGGATGATATGGTCCGGGAGTATGACTCCTGGCGATACAAGGTGGGCGATACGGAGCGCCGCTTGTCCAACACACCCCGATACGTCAAGGAAAACATCTACTCAACCTACTTCTATGACGTGGTGACCAACAGGAT
>QNCA01000336.1 GCA_003644325.1 Planctomycetota bacterium | reverse complement strand
TTCGCTCTCCTGAATCGCCATTAACATATTGTCGAGGACGGTCATCCCAGGAAACAGCTGGACCAGCTGGAACGTCCGGCCGATCCCGTGTTTGTAAACGGTGTGCGGCTTCATTCCGGTGATTCGAGTCCCCATGAAGTAGATCTCGCCGGATGTGCACCGCTGGATTCCGGTGACGCAGTCGAACAGCGTCGTCTTTCCCGAGCCATTGGGGCCGATCAGCCCGAGGATCTCCCCTTCTCGCACCTCGAAATCGACACCGGCGAGGGCTTCTAGCTGGTAGAACTTCTTCCTCAACCCTTTGATCTCCAAGATATTGTTCATCGCACCGTCCTCATTTCGTCAATTGCGGGGTGTTCCGCTTCAACACACGCCGGAAGAAAACATCGATCAGCCCCGCCAACCCACTAGGCCAAAAGATCACAAGAACTAGGGTGATCGATGCAAAGATAACAAAGAACAGCTGCTGGGTACCCCGGAGGAGCTCGGGAAGGAGCATAACCACAATCACGCCGAGGAATGGCCCCTCGAACCGCCCGGATCCGCCGATGATCAACATGATGAGGAACCAGAATGATTCATGGACGGGGAAAGACGTCGGATCAACAAACCGCATCAACGGAGCGAGCAGCCCCCCTCCTATTGCGGCGTACGCCGCACCGATCGCAAACGCGAGGAGCTTGTACGCCAACAGGTTGACCCCGACCATCTCGGCCCGCATCTCATTCTCGCGAATCGCCTTGAACGCCCTTCCCCAGCGCGAGTTCAGGATCCAGAGCAAGACGACCGTGGCGAGGATGAGAAAACCTGCCACCAGGAGGTAGAACGCGGTCCCCGACCGGAGACTCAGGTTGAAGAAATTCGGTCGCGGAATCCCCGGCAACCCGGAGAACCCGCCGGTAAACTCATGCTCATTCGTCATCACCAGATAAACGACCGTTCCGAATCCCAGCGTCACCAATGCGAGGTAGTGGTGTTTCACGCGCAAGGAGGGTAAGCCAAGGAGTAAACCGGCGATGAAGGCGATCGCCGCGCCGAGCGGGAGTGCAAGCCAGAAGGAATACCCGTGTAGGGTCATCAACGCCACCGTGTAGGCGCCGATTCCCATGAACGCCGCGTGGCCGAGAGAGATCTGCCCGGTGTAGCCCAGCGTCAGGTTAAGCCCCATGATGACGATGATGTAGATGCAGATCAGCGTCGTTACATACATGTGGTACTGATTGCCGCTAAAGATTACAGGAACCAGGAGGATTACGCCGAGGAAAGCCGCCCATCGGAGGAGTCGACCCCAGCTCCATTTCCGTTTCGATCGTCTCTCCATGCTATCTCTCCTCCGTTCCCAGCAGGCCCTCTTTCCGGATTAGGATCACAGCGATTAAGATGATGAGGACGAACATCTCGCGGTACTCCGTGGATAGGTACGCCGAAGTGAATGTCTCTATGATCCCGACGAGGAACCCGCCGAGAAGGGCTCCCCGGATCTGGTTAAACCCACCGATCGCCGCGGAGTAGAACGCCTTGAGCCCCAGCTGTGCTCCCATGTCGAACCGGACCATGTAGACCGGGGCAATTAATATCGCCGCAAATGCGACTAGGACTGCATTCATTATAAAAACCATTGTTGTAACACGGGAGATGTTAATTCCGAGTACTTTCGCCGCTTCCCGATTCTGGGCCACCGCCTGCATCGCTTTCCCTGGTTTCGTCCGTTGGATGAATAAGTTGACCGCCAGAATGAGTGCGATCGCGATGACGATCGTCCACACGTGCTGCCGGGAGAGGGCCACTGATCCCACCCGATATGGCGTCATTCCGAAGACCGGTGGGAACGCCTTACACTGCGCCGTCCAGAACGTTGCTACCGCGTTGCTTGCCAGAAAGCTGAGGGCGATTGTCGCAACGATCAACGTCGTCTGCGAGCGGCGAATCAGCGGTTGGATGATCCCCGTCTTGACCACGTATCCCAACAGCACACCAGAGATCGCAACCGTCGTAAGGAGGGCCCAGGCAAATGGAACCCCTGCGCACACAAGGATAAACATCAGCACGGCGGAAACGGTGATGAAATCCCCCTGTGCGAAGTTGACCGTGCGGGAAGCTTGCCAAAGTAGCGTGAACCCCATCGCCACCAGGGCGTAGATCGCCCCGATGGCGATGCTCGATAGGACCAGTTGAATTAACATGACCACCTCTCTTCCGAGAGCATTTCGATAACCTGGCGTGTTTCATCCACTGTCAGCTGCCCGGGGACGGCTCCGCTTTCGACGGCGCAATAGGTGAACGAGCTCCCGAACTGGCACGCCAGCGGCCTCGACGGAGCTCCATGCGGGCCCAATGCGATCGCTGCGAATGGGACGTCGAGGAGAGTTCGTATCTTGAGGGCCGTTTCGAGGACGGTGAGGAGGTCCGTGTAGGACTGCGCGCGTACCGCGAGCTTGACCAGGTCGGGCCGGAGCTCATTCACCGCTTCTAAACTGCGGACGAGCTCCTCAGCCGGTGGGGTCTTAGACATGTCTTCGTATCCCACGAGGACCGGAGTCTCATGTGAACGGGCCGTATCGATGAGCCGGTCGCGGAGCTTCGAGTCGGTAAGGAATTCGATATCGACTGCTGTGGCACCGGCCTCGATCGCCCCCTCAAGCCGTTCGATCCGTTCCCCCTCCGCTCCTGCGAACGCCCCGCCGAATACAGGAGGGCGACAGGCGACGATGTGCGGCGCATCGGTCGCTCGGATGAGTTCAACGACATCGCGTGTGGATGGGAGCCGGTCGATACGCAATTCGACGCAATCGGCTCCTGCCGCAAGTGCGCGCTCAGCCTGACGGCTCATTTCCTCCACCGTGTCGGCGAGCGACGTCGCGACGAAGACCGGCCGTTCCCCGATGACCAGGTTTCCGAGCCTTGCCACTCTCATCTTTCAGCGTCCTCCGTCAACGATTGCTCGTATTTCTCGTTGCGGACGATCGATACCTCGATTCCAGACCCCTTCACGATCCTGACCGTGTGTCTCAAGCGGGGGGGAATGAACACGGTCGCCGGGCTATCGACGGTGTACTTCTCATCGCCCAGGGTCACTTCGAACGTGATCCCGGGGAGGGGGAAGACGTACGCCTGTGACACCTCGTGAGCGTGTATCTCCACATACTCCGGTCCGGGCGGGTTCTTCACGTCGAT
>QNCA01000335.1 GCA_003644325.1 Planctomycetota bacterium | reverse complement strand
GGTGAGGACCCGGGCGCCCCGAAAGCGGGCTCCACTTGTCCGTTCCCGTCGGGAAAACGCCTACAGCGCAAATGCCTCTCGCCTTCGTTTTCGCTTGACTTCAAGTCCTTTGCGTCTATAATTTTCTCTCTTTGCATATCAAGATTGGATGGTGTCTTTTCGCGGCCCAAAGGGGAGAATTGTCTAATTACACCCTGAGTTAAACAAATTTCGTGAGGAAAGTATGACAAATACAGTAATCATAAGCGCATGTCGAACGGCAATCGGCAGGTTCCGGGGAAACTTGGCCACGACCAGAGCGCCGCAACTGGGCGCTATAGTCATCAAGGAAGCCATTAAGCGCGCCGGTATCAGCCCGGATGCCGTTGAAGAGGTCATCATGGGCAACGTCATCTCGGCGGGCCTGGGCCAGAATCCCGCGCGGCAGGCGGCCCACTTCGCCGGGGTGCCCGATTCCGTCGGGTCGTTCACCGTCAACAAGGTCTGCGGCTCCGGCCTGAAGTCGGTCGTGCTTGCCACGCAAGCCATCAGGTGCGGTGACCACGAGGTTATCGTCGCAGGCGGCATGGAGAACATGAGCGACGCGCCCTATGTGTCCCGTACGCTCCGCGGCGGCGCTCGCATGGGCAACACGCCGATGGTGGACGCCATGGTTTTCGACGGACTGTGGGAGTATTACAACGATTTCCACATGGGCGAGACGGGCGAGTTGGTCGCCGAGAAATACAACATCACTCGCGAAATGCAGGATGAATTTGCCTACCACAGCCACATGAAGGCCGCCGCCGCGACGAAGGAAGGCAAGTTCAGGGCGGAGATAGTGCCCGTGGAAGTGCCGCAGAGGAAAGGTGAGCCCAAGATAGTGGACACCGACGAGGGTTTTCGCCCCGATACGACGATTGAAAAGATGTCCAAACTGAAACCCGCGTTCCGCAAGAACGGCACGGTGACCGCGGGCAACGCCAGCCAGATAAGCGACGGCGCGTCGGCGCTGGTGGTAATGAGCGAGGAGAAGGCGAAGAAATTGGGCGTCCGGCCGATAGCGCGTGTAATCTCCTACGCCACGGGCGGCATGGCGCCGGAGTGGGTGATGATGGCGCCGTTGGAAGCCGTCCGCAAGATACTGGCACAGATGAGGGTGGACATTGACTACTTCGACCTTATCGAGTTGAACGAGGCCTTCAGCGTCCAGGGCATCGCTCTGAGCAGGGAGTTGAAGATAAACCCCGAGAAGTTGAACGTGCACGGCGGGGCCGTGGCGCTGGGCCACCCGATAGGCTGCTCCGGCGCAAGGATACTGACGACGCTCATTTACGCGCTCAAGGACCGCGGCCTGAAGAAGGGCCTTGCGGCGCTCTGCCTGGGCGGCGGTAACGCCGTAGGCATGGCCATCGAAATGTTGTAGTTACTCAAGTTGACTGACTTTTTCTGGATGATGGTGGGTGCTTGATTATAATCTGCTGTTTCACAACACCTTACGGTGACAGTCACCAATCTACGATCCGTTCCGACAAGGGTGGAACGGCTCCGTAATTGGTGACAGTCACCGAGGTTAACAAAAACTCAGTCAACTTGAGTAATTATTACGCGGATTTGAATCAGTAAGGAGAGGAGCATGGATGTGAAAAAGGTCGGCGTCATCGGCGCCGGAACGATGGGCAACGGCATCGCCCACGTCTTCGCCATGTCGGGCTGCGACGTAGTGATGGTCGATATCAAGCAGGAATTTATCGACCGCGGCATGAAGACAATCGAGAAGAACCTCAACCGCATGAAGGACAAGGGCAAGATCGGCGAAGACGTCGTCGGCGCCACCCTCTCGCGCATCAAGACCAGCCTTAAAATCGAGGACATGAAAGACGCGCAACTCGTGGTCGAGGCCGCGACGGAGAACAGGGAAATCAAGTTCGACCTCTTCCGCAAACTCGACGGCCTCTGCCCGCCCGATACCATTCTCGCCAGCAACACGTCCTCCATCTCCATCACCGAGATAGCCGCGGTCACCAAACGCCCGCAAAAGGTCATCGGCATGCATTTTATGAACCCGGTGCCCGTGATGAAATTGGTGGAGGTAATCCGCGGGTTCGACACGGACGATGAGACGTGCAAAACGGTCCTCGCGCTGTCGGAAACGCTGGGCAAGATACCGGTGGAGGTCAACGACTACCCGGCATTCGCGGCCAACCGCATATTGATGCCCATGATAAACGAGGCGGTCTTCGCGTTGATGGAAGGCGTGGCGACTGCGGAAGCGATAGACAACGTTATGAAGTTGGGTATGAACCACCCGATGGGCCCGCTGACGCTGGCGGACCTGATAGGGCTGGACGTGGTGCTGGCAGTGTTAAACGTCCTGCACGAGGGACTGGGCGACCCGAAGTACCGCCCGTGCCCGCTTCTCAAGAAGATGGTGGCCGCCGGCCACCTGGGCCGCAAAACAGGCCGCGGGTTTTACGATTACAGCAAGTAAGATGCGGTCTTAAACGTCGGCGGAATCATAATGGTCGAGGATACGGTTGATCCGATGTCCGGCATCCGGTATCTGATATCCAAAAGAGGCGTTAATGGCTGAACCGAGAGAGAGGTGGTCAAGCCGCGGCGCTTTCATAATGGCCGCGATAGGCAGCGCGGTTGGGCTGGGCAACCTGTGGCGGTTCCCGTACATAGCCTACAAGAACGGCGGCGGGGCCTTTCTCATACCGTACTTCATAGCGCTGTTGACGGCGGGCATTCCGCTGATGATACTCGAGTACGGCATCGGGCAGATGTTCCAGGGGTCGGCGCCGGTCGCACTCGGAAAGGTCAATAAGAAATGGGGCTGGCTCGGCTGGTGGGCGCTTGGAATAGGCTCGGTGATATCTTTCTACTACGCCGTGATAATGGCCTACTCTTGGAACTACCTGTACCATTCCATCCAAATGTCCTGGGCCGGCAACGAAGAAAACTTCTTCTACCAGATTTTTCTGGAACGCTCCGAGGGGATAGGCTCGATAGGCGGTCTTGTACTGCCGATAGTCATCGGGCTGGCGGCGACATGGTTGTGCATATACTTTATTGTATGCAAGGGAGTGCTTCGTGTCGGCAAGGTCGTTATGATAACCGTGCCGTTGCCTGTCCTGCTGCTGGTGTTGATAGCGGTAAAATCGGTTGCCCTGCCCGGGGCATGGGAGGGAATCAAGTATTACAT
>QNCA01000334.1 GCA_003644325.1 Planctomycetota bacterium | reverse complement strand
GAATACTCCTATATTTGGGTTTTGATTGAAGTTCATTAATTCTAATCTTGGTTTACGAATCATCCTATATTTCACCCGAAATATGCGAAAATATTATATATTTTATTATATATTTCCATATGGTTTTTAATATGGAAAGGCGTTTACGTGAAATAGGTGGATCATACGTCATAACAATCCCAAAACAGGTATGTGATTTATATAGTTTTAAGCCAGGGGATCTAATAGAAATAGAACCAATATCAATAGGAGAACTAAGACTCAGAAAGAATCTGAATTCAAATCAAGCAGAAGAAACTGTAGAGCGGCTAATATCAAAATATAAAAAACAATAAACAAAAAACATTAATTTTCTCGTGTTTCTCTTCATCTGTATATATTATAATATAGAATAATATAGATAAATACAAGACAACGGAAAAGAAATTTAAATAAAAAAATCTTATTTTGATTTAGACGATGATTTAGTCTTAGAAGTTTTTTTAGTTGTTTTATTTCCTGAGGATTTAGATTGTTTTTTGACTGTTTTTTTCTTAGGAGATTCTTTCTTCTTTTTATCACCCTCAACTGGTTTCTCATCCTTTTTTGTTTCTTTCTTCACAGCAGATTTTTTAGTTTCACTCTTTTTTTCTGACTTCTTCTCAGTTTTTTTCTTCTTAATTTTAACTTCTCCATCAGCTGTTGGAGCTATCTCATAATCCTCAGCTCCACCAACACCGGCCTCACCTTCTTCCTCAGAAGGTATCTCCTCTTTCTTGAGAATCGGTTCTTTCTTTTCCCTTTCTTCTTTTAACAACTCACGGCGTGATTTTTTAAACTCGAACTCAGGTAAATAAGCCTCAACAACACCATCTTCAAATTTAACCGCTTTCACACGTATCTTACCAGGCATTTTATACTTACCATATCTCCAAAGAGCAGTGTTAAGCGAATCATCTATCCAGATATCCTTCTCATCTACTTTCATATGTCTAGTTAAATATTTTCTAACCCTTTTTACAGCTGTTGGTGCTGCTTTTGAAGATTTAAATCCTATTTTACGAAGAGGTATCACAAATATTCTCTCTATTTCTTCAGCCATAACACATCATGCTTTTTTCAATTTATTTCTACGCCAATTACGAGTCTTAGGATGACGTGTAAAACGTCTGTTAGTTTTAATCATAATCCAAGCAGGAACACGTCTATTACTTTTTACTGCCTTGTTAAGTCGGATTTTTTTTGGAAGAGTTTTATTAGATGACATAGTAATTTACCTTCTTTTAATTTTTATATCTCTTTTCTTTGGCATTATCTTTGAAAGCAGCATACGTAACTGCTCATCATTTATTTTATTTTTTAATTGTCCACTTTGAGCAGCCATTATAAGCTGATTCTCAATAGATTCACCTATTTCAGGACGAGCGATTTTTATGCGACCAAGTCGCTCACGCGCCTCAGGTGTTAAGATCGCTCTGAGTATCATCTTTTTTTGTTCTTCAAACTCATGCTGCTGTCTTTCCTGTTCATCAAGGCTTTCTTGCAAAGCCGCTTGCTGTTGCAGCTCCTGTAAGCGTTTTCTCTTTAGCTTTTCAAGTTCTTCATCCATATCTTTCTACAATCAAATTAATTTTTTAATCGTTTAATATTTTTTAAGTTCAGGATAATAGTCTGTAATTTTTTTTAATACCTCATTAGCCGTGTTATCCAAAAAAGATCTGCCCTTTGATGTCAGAGTACGTCCTTTACCTTTTATTTTTGTCACATACCCAGCATTTTCAAGTTGTTGAAGAGCACGGCGTGTTATAGTGCCACTACCACGTCGTGCTTTATATGGTTTTGACCCGCGATCATGTTTACCACCATATTCAGCTCTCAAACGTTCAACACCGATCTGATTGTTAACGTATATCTTTCTAAGGATTGATGCACATCTTATATACCACCAGTTTTTATTCTCTGGGGTTTTCTCTCGATCAACACCAGTTCTGGAAAACCTGTTTTCCTCTGGTAAAAAAATGGATTTATCATTTTGAAGTTTTTTTGCAATTTCATCGATTAGTTCTTTTGCAGGTACATCATACACTGTTGTCATATTTTTACTCCATATACATCAATATTAAAGAGTTGAATTGGGTAACGGTAATAACCGATAGGTTATTTAAGCATAACGGAAGTAGGGTTCTGTATCAGAACCTGGAGGTAGACTATTTTATAATAAACCTTGATATCTTCCCACAGTTAAAACAAAAAATTACAATTTTGCTGTTACTTATTCTAATCCTCGCAGTCTTGCCTGGAAGAACATAACTATAACAATTTTTACAAAAACAACGTTTAAATTTTTTGGGTATAGGAACAAGATATCTCATAGATATTTTTCTAGCAATCTCTACATATCGATCTGCTAGATTAAACTTTTTTGAAAGAGCAGCCTCTTCAGCTATAATGAATAACTTTTCAATTCTTCTTTTTGCGATTTTTTTTTGAACTAATTTAAATTTTTTTTTCTTTTTACCCATAGTATGTTAATAGAAAAGAATAGAAGAGTATTTGTTTATTTCGGAAAAAATTAAACACCAGTTACAAAGAATTTAAACACAACCCAGGCAATAACAAGCATAATAAAACTATGCTTAATACCAGATATCAAATCCCCTTCTTCAAAAACACCTGCAACGAGACCCATGAGGCCACTCTGTATTATAGCTGCGCTAAAAAATACCTGAGTAATGGCTAAAATATCTTCTTTAGTATTCTGCAAAGCACCCATTCCTCCTACAGGGAGAGAAGAACCACCAGAAGATCCCATAAGAGCAGGGAGAAGTGTTTTTGTGATAATTACAACTATCATCAAAAAAACACCCATTCCAACGTAAACTATTGCTACATATGAAATTAAACTAGCTCTTCGTTCAGATTCAATAAGTTTAATTTCTCTAGCATCTTTTGAAGCAGCATCAAGAACATCTGCCACATGACCGCCGCTCCGGCTGGCCTCAATGATCAGTGAAATTGTTCTACGTATAAGTTTTGTATTAACCCGTTTAGCAAAAGAACTAAGAGCAGCATCAACACTGCTACCCCAAGAGATCTGTCTCGCGATTTTTTGAATCTCAGGTGTTAAAACGCCGTAATTACCTTTTGAAGCATGTATAATAGCCTTTGTAAATGTCATACCTGCACGACGAGCTTCAGCGAGATCTCGGACGAAATCAGGGAAACG
>QNCA01000333.1 GCA_003644325.1 Planctomycetota bacterium | reverse complement strand
GAGCCGTTCCGCCCTTGTCGGAACGGATCGTAGATTGGTGACTGTCACCGTAAGGCGTTGTGAAACAGCAGATTATAATCAAGCACCCACCATCATCCAGAAAAAGTCAGTCAACTTGAGTAAAACAGGTAACAGGCAACAGGCAAGGGGCAACAGGCAAGGGGCAAGGGGCAAGGGCAATTTGAGAAGTTCCTTCATGGTAGCGGTACCTGATGTGACGGCACTGCCAAGCACAACATGGCGCATGCTGGCGCGGCGCTCGCGAGGGGCGGAACTGCCCAGGGGGCTGGATGCCGCCTGGGACGCCGCCACGGGTCTGGCGGGGCGGCTGGTGCCGCGGCGGGGTCACATGCTCCGGCGCGCCCGGCGCGTGATGGCCTGGGAGAAGCATTTTGAAGAAATGACCGACGCCAGGCTGCGCGAGGCCGCCGTGAACCTTCGCGAACTCTTCCGCCGCGGGCGCGATACGCCCGGAGACGTCGAGCGCGGCTTCGCGTTGGTGCGCGAAGTGGCATTCCGTCAAATCGGCGAGAAGCCGTTTCCCGTCCAGATCGCCGGGGCGCTGGCCCTGGAGGCGGGCTGCATAGCCGAGATGGCCACCGGCGAGGGCAAGACACTGACCGCCACGATGCCCGCCACGATAGCCGGCTGGCGCGGACAGGGCTGTCACATCGTCACCGTGAACGACTACCTGGCCAAGCGCGACGCGGAGTGGATGGGCGGCATCTACCGCTTCTGCGGGGCAAGAGCGGCTTACATCGAGCAGGAAACCGCGCCCGCGGAGCGCCGCAGGGCATACCAGGCCGACATCACATATCTTACGAACAAGGAAGTCGCGGCGGACTTTCTGCGCGACCGCCTGGCCCTAGGCAAGCTCTGCGGTCTGCCGTCGGCGCTGCTGGCGAAGATTGCCGAGGGCGGCGGCAGCGGCACCGACCGCGTCGTGCAGCGCGGCCTGAACTACGCCATCGTCGATGAGGCCGATTCCATACTCATAGACGAGGCGGTCACGCCGCTGATAATCTCGGGCGAGGCGCCCAATCCCGACCAGGTGGAGGCGTTTCACCGGGCCGCCACGCTGGCCGCGCAGATGGAATCTCCACGGGACTACCGCGTCAACCGCCGTTACCGCGACATCGAACTGACAAAGAGGGGCAGGGAACGCCTGGCGGAGATGGCCGAGCCGCTGGGAGGAATATGGAGCGGCGCGCGACGACGCGAGGAACTCGTCGTACAGGCGCTCACCGCGCGGGAACTCTACCTGCTCGACAAGCAATACGTCATCCAGGACGGCAAGGTGGTCATAGTCGATGAGTTCACCGGACGCCTCATGCCCGACCGCACCTGGCGCGACGGCATGCACCAGGCGATAGAGGCGAAGGAGGCGCTGGAGGTGAATCCGCCGAAGGACACTTATGCCCGGGTCAGTTTTCAGCGCTTCTTCCGGCAGTATCGCAAACTATCCGGCATGACCGGCACCGCCGCCGAGGCGCGCAACGAGTTCTGGCAGATTTATCACCTGCCGGTCGTCGTCATCCCCACCAACCGCCCGTGCATTCGCGAGCATCTGCCGGACAGGGTCTTCGCCACCGAGGATGCGAAGTGGCGGGCCATAGTGGGCGAGATACGCGGCATTCACGACACCGGCCGGCCGATTCTCGCGGGCACTCGCAGCGTTCGCGCCAGCGAGCGCCTCAGCCGCATGCTCGCCGCCGAGGGTTTGGAGCACCAGGTGCTCAACGCGGTTCGCCACGCTGAGGAGGCGCAGATAGTCGCCCGCGCGGGCAAGGCGGGCAAGATTACCGTGGCCACGAACATGGCCGGGCGCGGCACGGACATCAAACTGGGCCGCGGCGTTGCGGAGCGCGGCGGCCTGCACGTTATCGCCACCGAGCGCCACGAGGCGGGGCGCATCGACCGGCAACTCTTCGGTCGCTCCGCCCGCCAGGGCGACCCGGGCAGCGCCCGGGCGATCGTCAGCCTGGAAGACGAACTGGTGCTGCGTTACGCCCCGTACCTCTCCGCCTCGCTGCGCCGCCGCTACGGGAAAGTGGAGCGCGAAATCTCCTCGCCCCTCACACGCCGCGCAACAAACCTGGCCCAGCGCCGTGCCGAACGCATGGCGCTCTCCCAGCGCAAGGCCGTATTGCGCACGGACAACTGGCTGGATGAATACCTCGGCTTCGCCGGGGCGGAGCGATAAGCCAGGCCGGAAACCACGACTTGATGCCGGATGCCGGATTGCGCGGCCTCTTGCCTTGAAATTCCACTCCATCCCTGCTAGAATCCCGCTCTTTATCTTCTATCTTCTGATTTTCGAGGGGGGACTTTTATGCGCGAGAATACCAACAGAACCGCGATGGACAAGAAGCCCGTGAAGATAACCGAACTGGTGTTGCGAGACGGGCACCAGTCGCTGCTGGCCACCCGCATGCGCACCGAGGACATGCTGCCCATCTGCGAGGCAATCGACCGGGTGGGCTACTGGTCGGTGGAGATGTGGGGCGGGGCGACGTTTGATACCTGCCTGCGTTTCCTGGATGAGGACCCGTGGGAACGCCTGCGGCAAATCAAGAAGGCCATGCCCAACACCCCGCTGCAGATGCTTCTGCGCGGCCAGAATATCGTCGGCTATCGCAATTATCCCGACGTCGTGGTGGAACGCTTCGTTGACAAGGCCGTCGAGTACGGCATAGATGTCTTCAGGATATTCGACGCGCTCAACGACATGCGCAACCTCCGGACGGCCGTCGGGCGCGTGCTCAAGAACGGCGCGCACGCACAGGGCGCCATCTGTTACACGGTATCGCCCGTGCATACGCTGGAGAAGTTCGTCGAGCACGCCAGGGAGATCGAGGAGATGGGCTGCCAGTCCCTGGTGATAAAGGACATGGCCGCGTTGATGCTTCCGTATCCCGCCTATGAACTGGTGAAGGCCCTCAAGACGGCGATAAGCATACCGGTACATGTGCACACCCACGCAACCACGGGCGTGGCGCCGATGGTACTCTTGAAGGCCATCGAGGCCGGCGCGGACGCGGTGGATACCTCCATCAGCGCACTCTCCGGAGGACCGGGCCACGTACCGACCGAATCGCTGGTCGAGACGCTCGCCGGCACCCCATGGGAGACCGGCCTGGACCAGAACAAACTTTTGCCCGTCAACAACTACTTCAAGTCCATTCGCCCGAAGTACAAGGAATTTGAG
>QNCA01000332.1 GCA_003644325.1 Planctomycetota bacterium | reverse complement strand
GGGTGCTTGATTATAGTCTGCTGTTTCACAACACCTTACGGTGACAGTCACCAATCTACGATCCGTTCCGACAAGGGCGGAACGGCTCCGTAATTGGTGACAGCCACCGAGGTTAACAAAAAGTCAGTCAACTTGAGTATTTACGACATCGTCATCAATAGTTCTCTTTTCAACATGGTTTGATGAAAATCATTCTGGCGAAAACAGCCGGTTTTTGCATGGGCGTAAAGCGCGCCGTGGACATCGCTCTAAAATCCAGCGAGGAGAGGGGCACGCCGATATACACCCTCGGTCCGCTCATTCACAATCGGCAGGCCGTGGACATGCTCCGCGAGAAGGGCATCGAGCCGCTCGAGGACGCCGACTCGGCGGAACCCGCGTGCGTCGTCGTACGCGCGCACGGCGTCTCGCCCCAAACCGTGGAGGACCTCACACAAAGGGGCTTCGAGATAATCGACGCCACCTGCCCGCACGTAAAGCAGTCGCAAAAACGAATAAGGGAATATAGTAAGAAAGGCTACCGGATAATCATCGTCGGCGACCGTAATCACGCCGAGGTCGTCGGGCTCAAGGGCTACTGCACGAGCCGATTTGACATAATCGCCGCTCCCGAAGAGGCCGAGAAACTGGAACCGGCCGACCGCGTGGCCGTCATCGCCCAGACCACCTTTGTGGAAGAGACCTACTCCAAGATAGTTGAAATCCTGAAGAGACGCGCCGGAGACGTCGTGGCGTTCCAGAGCATCTGTCGCGCCACGCATAGCCGCCAGGAGGAGGCGCTGAAACTGGCGGAAACATGCGACGCGGTCGTCGTCGTCGGCGGCAGGCACAGCGCCAACACGCGGCGCCTGGCGCAACTCTCCCGCGAGCGCGGCGTGCCCACGTTTCACGT
Organism: Planctomycetota bacterium; assembly: GCA_003644325.1. GTDB lineage: Bacteria > Planctomycetota > B129-G9 > B129-G9 > B129-G9 > B129-G9. The sequence continues at coordinate 2,326 of QNCA01000332.1, read as the reverse complement.
GGAGACCGCCGACGAACTGGACCCCGGCGAAATTTCACGCTTCGAGACCGTCGGCGTCACGTCGGGCGCATCGACGCCGTCGTGGATTACAAGGAAGGTCATCGAGCGTCTCGAAGGGCTGTCGCGCCCGGACGGGGGCAGACCGTTCAGACGCCTGCTCGACATCCTCGTGGAGAGCAACCTCTACTCGAGCATCGCGGCCATAGCGCTTGTCTTTACGTGCTGCTTCATGCAGGGCATCACGTTTGACCTGCGCTATCTTTTCACTGCGTTCTGCTATATCTACGCGACTTCCATGCTCAACCGCGTGTTTGAGGAGCGCGAGGACAAGTTGCACATACCCACGCGGGTGCGCTTTTACCGCCGACACGCCTCAAAACTGGTCGCGAGCAGTTTCGCGCTCATCGCCGCCTCCATCGCGATAAGCCTCACCCTGAGCCTGGAGGTGGCGCTCTTCCTGATAGTCGCCTACGGCCTGGGCATGATGTACAGCGTGCGCGTCGTACCGCTGCGCGTGGGGCGGCTGCACATCCGCCGCCTGAAGGACATCCCCGGCAGCAAGGACATCTTCAGCGCGTTGGGCTGGACGGCCATCGTCGTGTTCATGCCCTTCCTGGGCGACCCCGGTCGCGGATTCGGCGGCGCGCACGACCTCACCGTCGTCATCACCGGCCTGGTGGCGTTCATTGTCGTCGTGATCAAATCCATCCTTGTCGACATGACCGACATCTACAGCGACCGCCGCCTGGGGCGCGAAACCCTGCCCATATTCCTGGGCCGGAACAAGACAAATATGCTGCTGCTGGCGCTCACGGGGCTCCTGACGGCGCTCCTTCTGGCCTCGCCCGGTCAGTGGCTGTTCGTCGGCAGGGGACATGAACATGCGGCGTACGCCTTTCTGCTCAGTCCGGCATATATTCTCTTGACCATATTCCTTATCCGGAAGAAAATTGTCAAGAGCGAGACGATGAGCATCCTCGCCGCCGACGGGAACCTGATACTCATGGGTCTAATATGCGCGGTCGCCGGGGCGCTTATGCGCGGGTAACGCATCCACAACACACACTACGGCAACCCGGAAGGAGAGAACGTGTCTTCAAAAGAGGAAACATACTACATGGCAGGCATCGACGAGGCCGGATACGGCCCGCTGCTGGGGCCGCTGGTTATCACCTCGGTCGTATTCGAGACGCCGCGGCCGGAGCAGTCCCTGTGGAGTGCGTTGCGAGGGGCGGTGTGTCGCAGGGCGTGCAAGTCGGGCCGCCTCCAGATAGCCGACAGCAAGAAACTGTTTACCACCGCCGCGGGCCCGGGGCGCCTGGAGCGAGGCGTGCTGGCCTGCCTGAGGGCGGGCGGGATGGAAGTCATGGAGACCTTCGAGGAACTCCTGGGGAGGCTGTGCCATCACTTCGGAGAGCCGCTTGACTCGCAGCCCTGGTACTCCAACCTTGCCATCCCTCTGCCGGTGGCGGCGGACCCGGAAGACATATCACAGGCCGCCGCCAAACTGCGGGCGGAGATGTTAAAGAAGGGAATCGCGCTCCGCGACGTCTGCGTCAATCCCGTGCACCCGCCGAAATTGAACCGCTTAATCCGGCAGCGCGACAACAAGGCCACCGTGCTGTTCGAGGAGACGATGTCGCTCGTCAGGCGCCTGTTGCATATCTACGGCAGACGGGGTATAACTATCACCGCCGACAGACAGGGCATGCGGCGCTATTACGAGCCGCTGATTTGTCAGGCGTTTCCCATGTCGCGCGTGGAAGTCATCAGCGAAGAGAAGAAGCGCAGCGAATACGAGATACGCGCCGGTGACGGCATTATGCGCCTCTCGTTTGTCGAAAAGGCCGAAGACGCGCACCTGTCGGTGGCGCTGGCTTCCATGTGCGGCAAGTACGTGCGCGAGGTCTTCATGTCGGCCTTCAACGGGTACTGGCGGGAACGAGTGGAGGGGCTCAGGCCGACCTCGGGCTACCCGCGCGACGCGCGGCGATTCCTGGCCGACATCCGGCCCGCCTGGGACGAAGCCGGCGTAGACCGCGATCAGGCGGTCAGGGCGCGGTGATACTTCGGTGACTGATACTTCGGTGACTGTCACTATTACGGAGCGCAGCCCCCCGACGTAGTCGGGGGCCGGCTCGTAGACGGTGACTGTCACCGCGTAAGCGCTTGCGAATTAACATTCTCAAGTTGACTGACTTTTTCTAACCTCGGTGACTGTCACCAATTACGGAGCCGTTCCGACCTTGTCGGAACGGATCGTAGATTGGTGACTGTCACCGTAAGGTGTTATGAAACAGCAGATTATAATCAAGCACCCACCATC
>QNCA01000331.1 GCA_003644325.1 Planctomycetota bacterium | reverse complement strand
GTTGAGGGAGAAACGGAGAGCAACTGGACGCAGTGGAACAAGATGTTTCAGAGGCGGCTTTACAAGGGATAGCGGGGACATATTCGTTTATCCCTTGCCCTCGACGGGGCTTCCCGCGATTCTGACGGAGGGATTGTGATGGCAGGCCGCAGTTTGAAGTGCGTATTTCTGTGGAGCGAGGGGCCTACCCGCAGCCTGCAGGAGGCACACGGAGCGCACGTTCGCCCGGAGGCCGCGCAACTGGAGACACGTCACGAGATTATCCCGCGCATGGGATGGATGATGGACGTGGGCGTGAGGTTCGTGAGCGTGGAGCAGTTGCTCCACCAGCGCGGCCGCGAGGGCTATGCACTGGCGCGCGAGGCCATCGAGCACGGCGACATAGTGCTGATAGACGGGCCCCTTTACAGGATGAGCGACTATCGCAGCATCGAGAAGGAGGTCTCAAAAACAGGGATCCCCTGCCTTGACACCGCCGCGAACGTCGAAGCCGTGGCGAACCTGTCCTCCTATTACCCGTTGCTCAAGAAGCAGAGGATTCCGCAGCCGCGCACGGTGCTGGTGCCGCTGACCCCGGAGGACCTGTCGCAGTCGGACTCGAAGGAATTCTACAAGAAGGTGGTCGGCAAGCGTATTGAACTGCTGTTGGCCCGGGGGAAAATGCATCCAACCAGGACCAAGCCCGCTTTCTACCGCACGTTTTTCTCCTCTGCTGTCGGCGGCAACGTGTGGATGTACCGGGCGGAGTCCGTGGTGGACGTGGTCAACAGTTCTTATGAAGTAATATACGATTGCAGCGGCCGGCGGGACACAGGCGGCCTGGCGGTGCGGGAGTTCCTGGAGTTGCAGAGCGTATATCCCGCGCCCATGCGCGACCTTTACCGCGAGTACCGGGTATTCGTGATAGGCGGGGTGCCGGTATGGTACACATATTATTACGGCCTGGGTCACGTTGACACGAAGAGCGAGAAGTTCGAGGAGTTCAAGAAATCGGTTGCGCTGAGCGCGGCGAAGAAGCGCAGCCTGAGAAATCTTGCGGAAAAGGTGGCAGGGGTTGTGCCGAGCCATTTCTTTGTCATCGACATCGCATATACAAGGAAAAAGAGGCCGGTGGTGATTGACCTGGGGCCGGGGCACGCGGCGGGGATGGCTTACAAGATAGGGCAGGTGCCGGTCCTTTACGCTCTGTTGAATTATGCCGCGTACATAGCGGCCTCGCCCAAGCGACTGCGAGCGAAACCGAAGATAGCCCCGGGCAAGTTGCTGAACAAGGAAAGGGTGGACAACATCGTGGATGCCCTGGGTGTGAGCCGCCGCCCGCTGGAGTGCTTTTGCGGTTACTTGATATAGTATTTTACATCTCGCATCTCTTCCCGCTCGTCCCCCATTTTGCGCTTTCGTCCCTTTTTGCTACGCCGCCTGGGCGTCCGGGGATGTTTCCGTCGCGGCGCTTTCGGCCGGGGCCTGGTCAAAGTGCGCGGGGCCGAAAATTGCCCTGCCCTTCAGGCCGACTCCCCGGCTATGGAGTATTGAAAGCAGGCCTATGTAGAGCGTCCCCCCTGCGAAAACGAGCATAAGCGGCAGTGCAAGGTAGGCGCCCTTCTGGAAGGCAAGATATGCCGTCAGGAGGAAGTAAAGCCCGATGAGCACCTCGACGTAGGGCAGAAAGCCCATGAAGGTTTTGTAGTCGCACTTGCGCCATTTTCCCCCGTCTTTCCGGGATGTTACGCTGTACTTCGGTGTGCGGGGAAAGGCGGACTGCTTGCCAAGTAACGCTTCCAGCACGGCACAGGAGTTGTTAAGGACCAACCCCACCCCCACCGACACAAGCATCGGCACATAGAGGATCTTTGTGTACCACCGCGAACTCTGTTCCACCTGGGCCATGGTGTAAAAGATAAGGAAGGACAGCATCGCGGTAAAGAACAGAGGCATGTCAAGAATCAGCAGGGGTCTCAAATCCGCCGTACTGTATGACCTAAGGTAGAGTGAGGGCAGAAGCATGACAGCCAGCACCACCATCAGCAGGTAGCAGAAGTTGCCGGTCAGGTGCATTGTTGCTTCGACCTTGATTTTCAGGGGCACCTTGGAACGCCACACCCGTGGGAGTATCTTCAGGCAGGTCTGTATGGCGCCCTTGGTCCAGTGGTGTTGTTGCGACTTGAATGCGTTCATATCGACCGGCAGTTCAGCGGGCGATACGAGGTTCGGAAGGAAGATAAATCTCCAGCCACGCAACTGCGCCCTGTAACTGAGGTCCAGGTCCTCGGTCAGGGTGTCGTGCTGCCAGCCTCCGGCGTCGAGTATGGCCTCCTTGCGCCAGATACCGGCGGTCCCGTTGAAATTGAAGAATCTGGCCGAGCGCGAGCGCGCCCCGTGCTCCATGACGAAATGCCCGTCCAGAAAAATCGACTGAACCTCGGTCAGCGCGGAGTACTCGCGGTTGATGTGACCCCAGCGCGACTGGACCAGCGCCACCTCCGGGTCGGTGAAGTAGTGAATGCTTTCCATCAGTATTTTCGGGTTCGGCACGAAGTCCGCGTCGAAGATAAGCACGAAATCTCCGGTGGACGACTTCAGGCCGTTCTGAAGCGCGCCGGCCTTGTAACCGGTTCGGTTCTCGCGATGTATCAGGGTTATGTCGAAGCCGGCCGCTCGCGCCTCTTTCACCTTTCGGGCCGCAATCGCCGTGGTCTCGTCGGTGGAGTCGTCAAGCACCTGGATCTCCAGCCTGTCGCGTGGATAGTCAAGGGCGCAGATCGCATCTAACAGCCTTTCCACTACGTACTTCTCGTTATACATCGGCAACTGTACCGTAACCCGGGGCAGTTCCTCAAAGCGGCGCTTGGGCTTCGGCTTGCGATGCCCGTTGTGGTAATATAGGTATAGGAGGAAATATCGGTGCAGGCCGTAGATGGCGAATATGCACATTATCACCAGATAAATTGTTGAGAATGCTATCTTGAAGGCGAGCGAAGTCTCCATGACACTCCTGGGTTGAAGCCTTGATTTCTCCCAATGCACGATTCGAAAACCGGCAATCCAAGCAATACAAGCAAAATGAATGCCCCTTTTCCGCGTCCTGCCATATTTACGTTGACTGACTTTTGCTAACCTCGGTGACTGGCAGTAATTGCGGAATCTCGCGAGCCTGCCGAACGAGATTCGTAGATTACTCAAGTTGACCGGCTTTTGTTAACCTCGGTGACTGTCACCAATTACGGAGCCGTTCCGCCCTTGTC